>JAYVOV010000116.1:0-8934 GCA_043757735.1 Burkholderiaceae bacterium | reverse complement strand
ATGCCACCGGTGCGGCCATCACCCTAGACTATCTGTTCGGCTACTGAAAGAAACCGATGACCACAGACAAGACCGCGTCGAGCAGCAAACGGTGCTGGCTGCCGGTCAAGGCCGACACCTCGCTGTTCGACCTTGACGCGAGCGCGACGCCGGGTTTTCGCGGCGAAGAGGCGAGCGCCCGCGAACAGACCGACGTCTTGCGCACCGAACTCGTCGAATTGCAGACGCGGCTGTATGCCGAATCACGCCAGCGTCTGCTGCTGGTCTTGCAGGCAATGGATACCGGAGGCAAGGATGGCGTGATTCGAAAGGTTTTTTCTGGGGTGAATCCGCTCGGGGTGAAAGTGGCCCGCTTTGAGCGACCCACCGAAGCTGAACTGGCCCGCGACTACCTCTGGCGAGTGCACCCGCACGTGCCGGCCAACGGCGAGATCGTCATCTTCAATCGATCTCACTACGAGGACGTGCTGGTGGTGAGAGTGAATTCTCTGGTGCCCAAGGTGCACTGGAAGCGCCGCTACGATCACATTCGCCAGTTCGAGCGCATGCTGAGCGACGAGGGCACGACCATCGTCAAGGTCTACCTGCACATCGACCGCAACGAGCAGGCCCGCCGCCTGCAGGCGCGGCTCGATGATCCAACCCGAAATTGGAAATTCGACCCGCACGATCTCGAACAGCGCAAGCACTGGAATCAGTACATGGCGGCTTTCCACGATGCCATCGTCGAGACCGACCGCCGCTATGCGCCGTGGTATGTCATTCCGGCCAATCACAAGTGGTATCGCGACTGGGCGGTGATGAATATTCTGGTGCGCACGCTGCGCGACATGAACCCGCAGTTCCCGGCGGCCACCTTCGATCCATCGACCATCAAAATCATCTAGGATTTAACGCCAACAGTCTTCTAGTGTCGAGCTGCACACTTCACCAGGGCGGAGCCGAACCCATGCGCAAGGACCAGCGCTTTCCCAATCTGTTCATCCTCGATCACCCGCTGATCCAGCACAAGCTGTCGCACATGCGCGACCGCAGCACCTCGACCCGCACCTTTCGCGAGCTGCTCAACGAGCTCACGCTGCTGATGGGCTATGAGATCACGCGTGATCTGCCGCTCACCACCGAACGCATCGAGACGCCTCTGGCGCCGATGGACGCGCCGGTGATTGCCGGCAAGAAGGTGGCGGTGGTGGCGGTGCTGCGCGCCGGCCTGGGTATGGCCGAGGGCCTGATGCGGCTCATTCCATCGGCACGTCAGGGGCATATCGGCCTGTATCGCGGCACTGACAACCAGCCGGTGGAGTACTACGTCAGACTGCCGGAGATCGAGGGGCGCACGTTCATTGTCTGCGACCCGATGCTGGCCACCGGCAATTCAGGCGTGCATGCTGTGCAGGTGCTGCTGGATCGCGGCGTGCTGGCCGCTGCCATTCGATTTCTTGCACTGGTGGCCGCGCCGGAGGGTGTCACGGTATTCCAGCGCCACCATCCGGCTGTGCCTGTGTACGTTGCTTCACTGGATAGCCATCTCGATGAGAATGCGTATATCGTGCCTGGTCTTGGCGATGCCGGCGACCGTATATTCGGCACCAAGCATTGACGACAGAATCGTCCCGAAACACCAATACCCGACCAAAGGAAAACGACATGGCTGCTCGCGAATTCGAATCACTGGCCCAGATCAAGGCCTGCGTGGGGGACGAAGTCGCAGTCAGCGACTGGGAGGCGATCACCCAGGACCGCATCGATAAATTCGCCGATGCGACCGGCGATCATCAGTGGATCCACATCGATCCGGATCGCGCGGCACAAGGCCCGTTCGGGGCTACGATCGCGCATGGTTTCCTGACCCTGTCGATGCTGCCGCTTTTCTTTCAGCGCAGCATCGTCATGCGCGACGTCAAAATGGGCGTGAACTACGGCTTGAACAAGGTCCGGTTCACCTCGCCGGTACCAGTGGGCAGCGAGTTGCGAGCGCGCTTCAAGCTCATTGCCTGCGACGACATCGCGAACAACGGTGCGCAGATGGTCTGGGAGGTCACCTTCGAGCGCAAGGGCGCGGACCGGCCGGTGTGCGTCGCCGAGTCGATCTCTCGGCGCTACGCTTGAGCGAGAGAGAGCGAGTTGCTGGGCGAGCGCGAGTGACGGCGTGACCGGCGACGCGGGCGGCGAACGTCATCATGACGAAAGCCGCGGCGTTGGCTGCCGAACCGGCTGCGCTACTCGACGTGATCGCTCGAGGCCAGCACCTGCAGCGATCCGCTGTCGGTCTGCACCAGGTTGTACGACTCTCGCCATGTTTTCAGGACACTGTCGTCTTCCCGGAGGAGTTCCCAGGTGACGCTCGCCAGGACGCTGTCGCGGCCGATCGGAACGATTGCCAGGTGCTGATAGCGGCAACGCCGACAGCCATCGGCGTGGTAGCGGTCAAGCACGATCTGAAAATGGTATGCGATATCGGCACGCGAGTTCAGGCACCCGGCTGACCCATCAGTTTGCAGCGCGATGGTGGGGATCAGGTACAGCGGCGCGATTGTGTCGCCGCTAAACGCGCTGAAGGCCGCCACGAAGCCTTCGAAAAATGCGGCGACCGCATCCCGCTGTATCTGAACGCGCATGCCGAGGCCCCCTGGCGTGTCAATCCAGCGTGATCTTGGCGCGGCGGATGATATCGCCCAGACGTTTCTCTTCGCTGGCGCGATGCGCTACCGCCTCCTGCGGCGTGGTCCAGAACGGGGTGGCGCCGCGATCGAGAAACGCCTGCTTCAGGTCCGGGCTTTCCAGCGCCTGCCTGGCAAACAGGGAAATTCGTTCGACCACCGCGGGCGCGATGTTGGCCGGTCCGGCCAGAGAAGTCCATGAGCTGACGTCAAACCCTGGCAGGAATTCGGCGAGCGCGGGGATATCAGGAATCACCGGGCTGCGCGCCGCGCTGGTCACGGCAAAACCTTTGACCTTGCCCGGCTTGTATTGAGCCAGTGCACCTGGGATGTTGTCGAATATCAGCTGGACCTGGCCGCCCATCACGTCGAGCATGGCGGGCGCGGCACCCCGATAGGGAACGTGCACCATGTCGACATTGGCCAGCAGCTTGAAGAGTTCGCCGCACAGATGCAACGTGGTGCCCAGCCCTGCTGACGCATAGTTGTACTTGCCCGGGTTGCGCCTGAGCAGGGTGATGAGTTCGGGCACCGTGGTGACCGACAGTCCCGGATACCCGACCAGAAAGTTTGGCAGCGTCCAGAGGTTGGTGACGAAAGTGAAGTCTTTGGAGGGATCGAACGGCAGCTTGCCCGCTTTCAGCGTGGGCGAGATGGCATGCGACGCGATTCCCCCGAGGCCCAGCGTATAGCCATCGGGCTGCGCGCGCGCGTAAGTGGAAACACCGATGTCACCGCCGCCGCCGCCCACGTTCTCGACCACGAACTGCTGCCCGGTGAGCTCGCTCATCTTTACGCAGAACAGGCGCGAGAGCGTGTCTGTAGCGCCGCCGGCCGGGAATGGATTGATGTAGCGCACCGGGCGCACAGGCCAGGCGGCCTGGGCGCGCACTTCACTGCTGAGAATGAATGGCGCGGCCAGCAGGCCGCCGATCGGGCCCAGTACCGCACGGCGGGAGGGCCGTTCCAGGCGCGGCTTCGCGTCTGGCGTGGAGTGGTTATCCGGGGATTGGGTGCCTGCGCTGCAATCGTCTTTTGTCATCGGTGTCTCCTCTTGATTTCGCGCAAGGATATGCCTATCCCCAGTGGCCACGCCAGCGCCGTGGCCACTCATTGTTGCTGCGCGGCGCTGTCGTCATGCGCGAGCTTGGAATCCAGCGCGCTGGCCTCGTCGGAAAGCCGACAGTTGGGGCGCGTTGCGCCGCTGGTGGGGGCGTGGGAGGTGACGGCGATCAGGGCGCGTGGCGTTGGCAAGAACCTGCTGACGTTTTCGTTCGATGCAGACGGGAAATGGAGCGGCGTCAACCGGAACAACCTGCACAGAAGTCGCTTCCGCATCCATCGCGGTATTGCGCCTCAGAAATGCTTCGATCGGTGCCTGGCTTGGCGGGCGAACGGTTCAGGCGTGTTCATTGGGGGCGCGATCCGCCGCCGATACCTGGCACGCCGCCAGACTTCCGCCACACTTCAGGACTGCGGCGGCGCCGCCCATGCCCTTTTGCGCCTGCACCTGCCCGATCGGCGTGTGTTTGTGAGCGCACCATGGAACCCTGACAGTCTGAATTCTCGGGTGCTGGCGCTGACCGGTGGTGTCTTTGCTTTGAATCGTGCTGACGTGCACGCGGTAGAGTGGGCAGTCCATCGTTGTGATGCTTTCGTAGTTCTGGCTGTTTCAGGGTGCCGTCGATTTGGGCGGATGGCCCGACGATACCTTGAATGGGCGGTAGTGAGCGTTTGTGGGAAGCCGATCACCCTGCTCAAAGGGAGATGCTCGGATGGCGTCGTCGACGAGCGCTGCCGTTTCACCGGAACAGCCCGGCACTCCCAAGGACTTCGCCCCCGCTTAGTTGATTGGGCCGAGCGACCGAAGGACCGAAGATCTTGGTCAGTCGACCATGAACAGTCGAGCACCGGCGGCGGTGGAGGAACGGTGCGGTTCGGCATTGTCCGCGACCTGATAACTCATGCCCGGGCCGAGTGTGAAGCGTCACCCGTCTTGTCGTTCGGTGAGCAATTCGCCCTCGAGGCACAGCAGGATGTGCCCCTTCACGCACCAATGGTCGGCGAGATAGTCAGGGGTGTATTCGACCATGCCCACACGAACAGCCGCGAACGACTGAGTTCGCCCGTAGGCGAGGCCGGTCTCGCCCTTGTGGTGGGTCGGTGCGATCTGTGACCAGTTGGTGGTGCCGAAGGCAATGTCCGACATCTGCATGAGAGGATCCTTGGAGAGCGGTTCGATTCACGCCAGACGCTGTGAGAGCGTGGGCGTGGGCGGGGGCGAGAGCGGGGGCGCTGCGCCCAGAGCACGGCTCATGCCAGGTCTTCAAGCACGCTCTTCACGCAGCCTTCGAGGTCGAATCCGCGCCCGACTGCCACGCGGCGCGCGCCCGGCGAACCTGCGGCGGTCACGCCCGACGCACGCGTCCAGCCGGAAGCGTCGGAGGCGCACAGGTCGTAGATGTACTTCACCAGCCGCAGGCGCTCTTCTGCGCTGACGCCATCCTTGCCGACATAATATTTTTTGACCATCGCGGCTGTCTCCGGATTCTCCAGATCGAGCCCCGAGGGCGCGGTGAGCACCGGCCCACCACACAGTTCACACAGAAAAGTGAGGTAGGCGTCGCGCGCGCCCGTCACGGTCAGCCCTGCCAGGTTGCAGGCAACCGCGTCGGGCACGCAAATGCCTTCGATGATCTGCACACGGTTGAGCGCCGTATAGCGCAGGGCGTCGAGCAGCTGCGCGGTTTGGATCATTTCGGCAATGGTGCCGCGGATGGCGCCGACGTTTTCCAGCCCGTTGTAGCGGGCCATCAACTGCGCCGCCCCGATCAGCTTTCTGGTGCCGCGTGGCTCGTTGACCAGCACACCGGTGCGGTGGAGCGTGGTGAAGTAGCCCAGCAGTTCGCGGGTGAACTCGAATTCACCATCCATGAACACGCGCTCGTTCGGCACGAACACATCGTTGAAGATCACTGTGGCGTCGTGGTGAAAGGTGCTGTAGTTGATCGGGCGGTCGAAACGGAAACGTTCACCCCAGGGCGCGCCGGCGTAGTTCGAGATCATCACGACGCCGGGCGCATTGGCCGGCACAGCGCAGGCCACCGACCAGTCGGCATCGGCCGGGCCCATGCCGTGGGTGGGCAGCACCAGCAGTTCGTTGGCCAGCGCTGCCGAAGTGACCGACGTCTTGGCGCCGCGGATCACGATGCCGTCCTTGCGGCGCTCGACCACGCGCAGCCACAGGTCAGGATCCGCCTGGCCGGAGGGCGGCTTGGAGCGATCGCCCTTGGCATCGGTCATCGCGAAGGCGCCGTGCATGTCCTGGCGTGCATACCAGTCGGCGTAGGCCTCGATGCGCGGCGTGTACGCGGTACCGAACTTGGCGTCCATCTTGCGCGAAAGTATTCGCAAGCCGGAGAGCCCGGCGGTCATCGCGCCGTGCGCGTCGCCCGACATGCCTTCTTCCATTGCCACGAATTTCAGCAGTTCTTCGCGGCTCTTGGGCGGCACATGCCAGCGGTGAATGGCTTCGCCGTCGTCAAGCTGCACGGTGCGCAGCGCGAGCGTCGTGGCGTCCTCCTGCAGTCCGCGGCCATACTGGGTCGAGTTGGCAAGCGCGCGCAGGCCGAAGTGGGGATGATCGACCACGTCCCTGATGCGTTCGCCAGCGTAGTAGAGGACTCGATCATCGCGCAGACTGTCGAGGTACTGCTGGGCTGTTCTAAGGGCCATGGGGTTGTCCTTCGAATCGAATCAGGAACGGTGGACGGATGTGCGGCAACGGGGCCTCCCCGCTGCGGTCTCCGGACTTACCTGGCCATGATGATCTCGCCGAAGCGAACCCATTGTTTGCCATTGAAGCGGACGAGCTGTTCGGACTGAATGGGTGCGAAGTCGTCGGCAGAGGTGTTGAGCAGAATTCCGGGCAGCGCCATTGGCAGCCGGAAGTTCTTGAGACTGGCCGCCTGCCTGATCAGGTTTTCGCGCGTGAGGTTGTCACCACACTGCTTGAGGACCTGCACCAGCGTCTGCGCCACCGAGTAGCCATAGACGTTGCTGGAGTCAGTCAGGTTGCCTTCGGGATAGTATTTTTTCATGAACGCAACCCACTCCTGGAACGCGGGATCATTGAGCCATTCCGCATCGGTCGGATCTTTCAGGTATTGCGTGGAAATGATGCCCACTGAATTCTCCAGCCCGGCGGGCTGCAGCACCGCGCCGACAGAAGCCGCCACATTGGAGAGGTATTGAACCGGCTTCCAGCCCAGTTCGGCAGCTTTGCGGATTGCCTGGGCGGCGAACTTCGGCGTGCCGTTGTTGAAGAAGACATCGGCACCGGACCCCTTCAGTGCAACGATCTGCGAGTCGATGGTGGGGTCGGTCACTTCGTATGTCAGCTTCGAGACGATCATTGTCTTGGCCTTGTCGCCAAGGCCGTCCTCGAAGCCCTTCACATAATCCTTGCCGGAGTCATCATTCTGGTAGAGCACCCCGATCTTGGCGTTCGGGGAATTCTTCAGGATATGCGCCGCGTAGATCCGGCCCTCGGTCTGGTAGTTGGGCTGCCAGCCCATGGTCCAGGGGAAGTTCTTCGGATCGTCCCACTTGGTTGCGCCGGTCGCGATGAAGATGTGAGGCACCTTCTTGGTGTTCAGGTAGCGCTGCACGGCGGTGTTCGACGGGGTGCCCAGCATGCCGACGATCGCCAGCACCTCGTCTTGTTCGACCAGCTTGCGAGTCATCTCGACTGCTTTGGGCGGCGCATAGGCGTCGTCCAGGCTGATGAAATTGATCTTGCGGCCGTTGATGCCGCCCTGATCGTTGATCATCTTGAAATACGCGGCCTCGGCTCTGCCGATGGTGCCATACGCAGAGGCGGGACCGCTGTAGGGCATGGTCTGACCGATCTTGATCTCGGTATCGGTTGCACCCGGGTCGTATTTTTTCTGGGCGGCCACCATGGATGGCGCCGCCAGGGCGCACGACGCCAAGATTGCGCCAAGCACCCATGACTTGAACTGAGTCATTCGATCATTTCCTGTAGAGGGATATTCACTGAAACTTGGCGATTTGCACGTCGTTCGCGCGCCGCCTGGGCAGGCACTGTAACCCCTGTCGATAATTTTGGGGCGGCCCGCCAGGCCAGTTTTCGCAGTGCTGTTCCGCTCTGCGATGGATCGACGCATTGCAGAACTTTTCAATGAAATCGGCGCGACCCTAACCGTCAGTGCGCTCTGCGAAACCGTAGACCGTCTTGCCCGCCGTGGTCATGGCAGCTCGCGATGAAGTCATGTGGCAGCGATGCGCCCACCTGCTCGGCGGCCAGTGCGAGCGTTCGGGCAAATGTGTGTTCGGCAATCTGTCGCGCGCGAGCACGCCGGCGGCAACGACAGGCGATACAGGATCCGTGCGGTTTGGGCGCTCAGCCCTTCTTGCCGCCAAAAGCGAGCAGGAGCCCTCCCACCACGATGGCGCCGACACCGGCCCACACTGGCACATTGACCGATTGTTTCTCCGTCGCCGTGAGTTCGATCGGCCCCAGTTTCACCACGGTGGTGTCTTTGGTGTAGCTGAAGCCGCCATAGGCAAGTCCGAGAACACCCGCAACGACCAGTGCGATCGCAATAAGCTTGATGGGATTCATGTGTCGGCGCTCCTGGATTCAGGACCAACTCTCGTCACCGGCGGCGCCAAGCTTGGTTCTGACCGGTCCATTGAATCACAAGTTCAGGCGGGTGAGAGGGTCAGAACTCGATCGCGTCCGAGATGGCATTGATGCCAGCCTTGGCGCAATTCTCGTCCGCCTCGCCGCCCGGCGCGCCGGAGACCCCGATGGCTCCCAAAACGTTGCCGCCGGCTTCGATGACGACGCCACCGCCAGCAGCCAGAAAGCGGGGGTGGTTGCGCAGCCCGCTCATGGGCCGACCCGGTTGGGTTTCGGTGGCGAGTTCTGCGGTCGAGGTTCTGAAGCTGGCAGCCGTCCAGGCCTTGTTGGCGGCAACGTCAATGGTGTGCGCACCGGCAAAGCGGTCTCGCAAGAGCACCTGGATCAGCCCTGACCGATCTGAAATGGCGACGGCGACCTGATACCCCTGCTTGCGGCAAGTCTCCATGGCTGCGCGAGCCGCGCTGAGGGCCGTCTCAGGGGTCAGTGATTTGATTTGAAAGGTGCCCTCTTGCGCGCTGGCGGACAGCGAGATGAGGCCCATCAGTAGTGGCAACAGGCGGTTCAAAGTTGGCATCGTGCACCTCTGATGATTGGTAATTCAGT
>JAYVOV010000115.1:0-2431 GCA_043757735.1 Burkholderiaceae bacterium | reverse complement strand
TCCTGCTCCCAGGTTTCCCAGGCGACCTGCGACAGCCGGGCAACTTCGTCGACATCGGCCGCAGCGACGTCGAAGAATCGGAACACGTAGAGGCCCGGGCGCGTCAGAGGGGTGTCATCAGCGGGCCGCACGGTAGCCCGCATCGGCAACCCATCGCGGATGGCGATGTCTGCCGGCAGGCGTGCGCGCAGGGCGACCAAGCCATCGCCACCGACCGGCAGCGCGAGTACCAGAAAAATCTCCTGGTTGCTGATGCCGAACAGCCCCATGAAACTGCCCACCACGGTCGCCTCCGGCCAGCCGGCCAATGCCGTCTGCACCCGATCGTGCAGCGCCTGCCAGCCGCCGCCATCGGCATGCAAATGGGCGAAAAGGAATGATCGGCTGGCAGCGCTGGTCACGCCGCTACCGTGGTCGGACGGCGAGCAGGCTGTCGGGCTTGAATACTGGACGCCGCCATCACGAGGAACCGATCGACAGCAGATTTTCCACCGGTCGATACAGCGCCTCGAGGTATTCGACATCGGCCGCCTCGAGCTCAATCTGCGTCGCGGCAACCAGCTGGTCGAGCTGCTCGATCTTCGAGACACCCACCACCGGCGCGGTGACACCCGGCTTGCTCAGCAGCCAGGCCAGCGCAATCTGGGCCGGTGCCTTGCCGTGCCTGGCAGCCACCTCGACAACCCGGTCGGCGATGCTGAACACCGCCTCGCCCCGATACAGGCCCTCGGTACGAACCCGATCGCGGCCCTGCGAACGCGGCGTCGAGCCACCGGCAAAGCCGCCCCGGTACGATCCGGTCAGGATGCCGCGCGCCAGCGGCGACCAGGGCATGAGCGCCACCCCGGTTTTCACGCAGTACGGGTTCATCTCGCGCTCTTCTTCGCGATAGACCAGATTGTAGTGATTCTGCATCGAGACGAACTGGGCCCAGCCATTCATTTTCGCGGTCAGCTGCATTTCGGCAAACTGCCAGGCGAACATCGAAGACCCGCCCAGATACAGCACTTTGCCGGCCCGCACCACTTCATTGAGCGCCGACAGCGTTTCTTCGATCGGCACCTCGGAGTACCCCGGCACGCCATGCGGATGGCGGTGGATCACCAGCTGATCGATGTAGTCCAGGCCCAGCCTGCCCAGGCTCGCGTCGACCGCCTCGAGCACTGCCTTGCGCGACAGTCCGCCCTGGTTGGCGCCGCGCCCCATCGGCATCGCGATCTTGGTCGCGAGCACGTACTGATCGCGCGGCAGCAGCTCTCGCAGCAGCTGGCCCACCACCCGCTCGCAGGCGCCCAGACCGTACTGGTTGGCGCAATCGAAATAGAAAAGCCCTCTGTCGATCGCCGCCTTGAACAGTGGCCTGGCGTCGTCCAGACCGATGGTCCAGTCGCCCTGGTGGCCACGCCCGGGCTCGCCGAAATTCATGGTGCCCAGGCACAGTTGCGACACCTTGAGCCCGCAGTTTCGGCCGAGCGGAATAGTCTTGAGCATCATGAGCATTCTCCGGTGCAGGAATAAGCGCCGGCAATGCTAACAGCCGCAGCGCCCGAACAGGTTCCACTCAGTGCCGTCCGAGCGCGAAGGCCCGCAGGCTGCGTTGTAGTATCGAAGGCCTCTCCAGAACCGGATGGACTCCATGAAGCTCGCCAAGGCGGCGCTCGACGTCGGTCTCTACACCAATCAGCGTGAGGCTATGCTCGATTTCTGGCAGCGCCAGGCCGGCGTGCCATTCGACGAACTGCTGCCAGTGGGCCGCGGCGTGCACCAGCACCGGCACCGCATCGGCGAGTCGATTCTCAAGATCAACCATGTCCGCGAGCCGCTGGCCGTGGCCGCACCGGCCGGCTATCGCCGCCTGACCCTCGCCCGCGAGGGCGTGCGCGAGGTGAAAGAACTGGTCGACCCCGATGGCAATGCAGTCCGCCTCGTGCCCCTGAATTTCAATGGCATCGGCCAGTTCGAACTCGAACTCGCGGTGCGAAACCTGGCGGCCACGACCGCCTTCTACCGCGATGCGCTGGCCCTGGAAGAAGTGAGTCCCGGCCGGTTCCGGTGCGGCGTGTCTCTCGTGTGCTTGCGCCAGGACCCGCACGCCACGTTCGACCCGCCCATGCGCGCGCCGGGCTGCCGTTACACCACCCTGCAGGTTTTCGATGTGGTGGCCGAACACGCCGGCATTCTCAGCCGTGGTGGACGCGAAGGCGCGGCGCCGGTCAGGCTGGGCGAAGTCGCCTGCATCTCTTTCGTGCGCGATCCCGACGGCAACTGGATCGAGATCTCGCAGCGCAAATCGCTGACCGGCTCACTGGCCACCGGAGACTGACGCCATGACCGAAGACATCGTCGATGTGCTGATCATCGGGTCGGGCGCCTCCGGGGCGGCGGTTGCCTGGAGTCTGGCCGACACTAAAATGCGCATCGTCTGCCTCGA
>JAYVOV010000114.1:0-9000 GCA_043757735.1 Burkholderiaceae bacterium | reverse complement strand
CCAACGACGCCACCTTCGTGCTGCGCCGCCTGATCGAGCGCGGTGTCGATCGCGTGGCGCTGGGCCCGTTGTGGGACCCGATCGCGGTATCGATCTGTTTCAACGCGGGCAAGGACGCCCGGCTGGATTTGCGCATCGGCGGCAAGATCGGGCCGGTGTCGGGTGATCCACTGGATGCCGAGGTGCAGGTGCTCGAATTGCGCCGCTCGCTCGTCATGACCGGGCTGGGCGGCGGGCCCACCGCATTGGGCGACAGCGCGCTGGTGCAGGTGGCCGGCGTTCAGGTGCTGCTGACTTCGCAGCGCCAGCAGGCGATGGGCACCGACATGTTCACCCAGATGGGCTGCGATCTCGCCGCGCAGCGCCTGGTGGTGGTCAAATCCTCGCAGCACTTCTACGCGTCATATTCAAAGATCGCGTCGCGGGTGATCTACATCGATGGCCCTGGCACACTGACCAGCGACCTGGCCTCGCTGCCGTTTCGCAAGGTGGCGCGCCCGAAGTGGGGGATCGGCAAGGACATGACGTGATCGCAGTCCCGCGGCGAGCGGGCGTTATGCACCCAGCAGACCGGCACGAGGGCTGTCACCATGACGCAACGGCGGCTCGGCCGTACTGGCCGCAACCAATCTGCGCCATCCAGAGGTCGCCGCTGCCCCGGTTCAAGCAGCGTTCGCGGCGGCGTTTTACCCGGGCTGCGAAGACGAACGGCGGCGCACCGATATTCACCCGCCCTGGAGCCGCGCCGGATCGGGCATGCTGGCCACGAGTTCGATTTCGATCAGTGCATCCATGGCCAGCCGGGCCACCTGCACGGTGGAGCGGGCCGGCTTGTGGGCCGGGAAGTAGCGCCCATAGACTTCGTTGAATGCGGCGAAGTGATCGAGGTTGGCCAGAAATACGGTGGCCTTGATCACGTCGTCGTAGCCCGAGCCAGCGGCCAACAGGATTGCGCCCAGATTCACCATCACCTGCTCGGTCTGGGCTTCAATGCCCGGGCCGGCAAGACTGCCGTCCACCCGCATCGGCAGTTGGCCTGATACGTACAAAAGCCCGTTGGCGGCGATGCCTTGGGAAAAGAGTTTCGGCCGGCTCGGGGCTGCGCTGGTGCTGATGATCTGCATTCATTTCTCCTGTGAAGCCGGGCGTTCGTGCGGCATCGGGCGTGGCAAGCTGGCGCTCAGACCGGCACCAGCGGAATCTTGCCGATGCGGCGCTGCCACTCTCTGGGCCCGGTCTCGTGTACCGACTCGCCCTTGGCGTCGACCGCCACCGTCACTGGCATGTCCTTGACATCGAACTCGTAGATCGCTTCCATGCCCAGGTCGGCAAACCCCAGCACCTTGGCGCCGCGGATTGCCTTCGATACCAGATAGGCCGCACCGCCCACTGCCATCAGGTAGGCGCTGCCGTGCCTGCGAATGGCTTCGATGGCCACCGGGCCGCGCTCGGCCTTGCCGATCATCGAGATCAGCCCGGTCTGGGCCAGCATCATTTCGGTGAACTTGTCCATGCGGGTGGAAGTGGTGGGGCCCGCCGGGCCCACCACCTCGTCGCGCACCGGATCGACCGGCCCGACGTAGTAGATGACCCGATTGTTGAAGTCGACAGGCAGCTTTTCGCCACGGGCCAGCATTTCGCTGATGCGCTGGTGGGCGGCATCGCGCCCGGTGAGCATCTTGCCTGACAGCAGCAGCGTCTGCCCGGGCAGCCAGGAAGCGACTTCCGCGCGGGTGAGGGTGTCGAGATCGACCCGCCGGCTTTTTTCATAGTCGGGCGCCCACTGCACCTTGGGCCATTCGTCCAGGGACGGTGGTTCCACATAGGCGGGACCGGAACCGTCGAGCGTGAAATGCGCATGCCGCGTGGCCGCGCAATTGGGAATCATCGCCAGCGGCTTGGAGGCGGCATGGGTCGGGAACATCGCGATCTTGACGTCGAGCACCGTGCTCAGGCCGCCCAGGCCCTGCGCGCCGATGCCCAGGCCGTTAACCTTTTCGTAGAGTTCGATGCGCAGTTCTTCGAGCCTGCTGGAAGGGCCGCGCGCCAGCAGTTCGTACATGTCGAGCGGCTCCATCAGCACTTCCTTGGCCATCATCATGGCCTTTTCGGCCGTGCCGCCGATGCCGATGCCCAGCATGCCCGGCGGACACCAGCCGGCGCCCATGGTGGGCACGGTTTTCATCACCCAGTCGACGACCGAGTCTGACGGGTTGAGCATCACGAACTTGCTCTTGTTCTCCGAGCCGCCGCCTTTGGCCGCCACTGTCACCTCGAGGGTGTTGCCGGGTACGATCTCCATGTGGATGACGGCCGGGGTGTTGTCTGTTGTGTTCTTGCGCTCAAACTGCGGGTCGGCCACTATCGACGCGCGCAGGACATTGTCGGGATTGAGATAGCCGCGGCGCACACCTTCGTTGACGGCATCGCTCAGCGAGCCGGAAAAGCCCTGCCAGCGCACGTCCATGCCGACCTTCAGGTAGACGTTGACGATACCGGTGTCCTGGCACAGCGGGCGTTTGCCTTCGGCGCACATGCGCGAATTGGTGAGGATCTGGGCAATCGCGTCGCGCGCGGCCGGGCTTTGTTCGACTTCGTAGGCCCGCGCGAGGTGGCGGATGTAGTCGACCGGGTGGTAGTAGCTGATGTACTGCAGCGCGGCGGAGACCGATTCGATGAGGTCGTCCTGTTTGATCGTGGTCATGGCGGGCTTTCTCGAGGAGTCTTTGCACGGTCCGGCGCGAGCATGGACCGATGGTGCTTGTGCGGTCGCGGCGCGGCCGCGGATCAGCGGTCGGCGCGGCCCCGATCCGGCTTGGGCACGGAGTGGCTCATGACCCGGTCGATCAGGGCGATGGCCAATGCCGACACCAGGAAGAGCGCGTGGATCACACTCTGCCAGAGCATGGTCTTTTCGGGCAGCGATCCAGCGGCGATGAATGTCTTGAGCAGATGAATGGACGAGATGCCGATGATCGCGGTGCCCAGTTTCACCTTGAGCACGTTGGCATTCACATGCGAGAGCCATTCGGGCTGGTCGGGATGGCCCTCGAGCCCGAGGCGCGATACGAAGGTTTCGTAGCCGCCCACGATCACCATGATCAGCAGGTTCGAGATCATGACCACGTCGATCAGGGACAGCACGATGATCATGATCACCGTTTCCTTGTTGCGCTCGGCCACGCCCAGACGGGTCACCGTCGCGTCCAGCGCGGCCGGGTTCCAGAGCAGTTCGACCAGATGGATGAGTTCCTCGACGAACAGAAACACATAAACCACCTGTGCGACGATCAGGCCCAGATACAGTGGCACTTGCAACCAGCGGCTGGCGAAGATCAGGCGAGGAAGAATCGCCAGCGGTTTGTTCTCATCGATCACTTTGGGAACCACGCTTCCTGACAGGAAACCGTGATTTTATCGGAATTGCATGATGCTGACGTGGCTTGAGCCCTCGTAAGGGAGAGGTAAGCGTGCGTCGATAACTTTCCATGGATTCTGGTTGCCCGGGCGCGGCAGCCCAACATTTGCACAGGAGAGATGAACGTGGCCGGCCAGATTGAAACGTCGATGCAGGAATTGCGTGTGTTCCAGCCGCCCGAAGCCTTCGTGCGCACGGCGGCGATCGCCGGCATGGGGCAATACCAGGCGCTCTGCGACGAGGCCGAGCGCGACTATTCCGGTTTCTGGGCCCGCCTGGCCCGTGAACATGTGCTGTGGCACAAACCGTTCACCCGCAGTCTCGATGATTCTCAGGCGCCGTTCTTCAAGTGGTTCGAGGACGGTGAACTGAACGTCTCGTACAACTGTCTCGATCGCCACCTCGGCACGCCGGTCGAGAACAAGAACGCTATTCTCTTCGAAGCAGACGACGGCACGACCACCGCGGTCACCTACCGTCAGCTCTACCACCGCGTCTGCCAATTCGCCAACGGCCTGAAGGCGCTCGGTTACCGCAAGGGCGATCGGGTCATCATCTACATGCCGATGTCGGTCGAAGGCATCGTGGCCATGCAGGCCTGCGCGCGCCTCGGGCTGATTCATTCGGTCGTGTTTGGCGGCTTTTCGGCCAAAAGCCTGCAGGAACGCATCCAGGATGCCGGTGCCACGCTGGTCATCTGCGCCGACGAACAGGTGCGCGGCGGCAAGCGCATTGCGCTCAAATCGGCGGTCGACGAAGCGTTCGCGCTGGGCGGCTGCGAGTCGATCCGTCACGTCGTGGTGTATCAGCGCACGGGCGCTGCCACCGTCATGCACGCGGGCCGCGACATCACCTGGTCGCAGGCGGTTGCCGGTCAGCCAGACACCTGCGAGCCCGAATGGGTCAGCGCCGAACACCCGCTGTTCGTGCTGTACACATCGGGTTCCACCGGCAAGCCCAAAGGTGTGCAGCACGCGTCGGGCGGGTACATCCTGCACGCCATGCTCACCATGAAATGGACCTTCGACATCAAGCCCAGTGACATCTTCTGGTGCACCGCCGACATCGGCTGGGTCACCGGCCACACTTACATCACCTATGGTCCGCTGGCCTGTGGCGCCACCGAGATCGTGTTCGAGGGTGTGCCCACCTACCCGGACGCCGGACGTTTCTGGAGCATGATCGCCAGGCACAAGGCGACCATCTTCTACACCGCGCCCACCGCTATCAGGTCATTGATCAAAGCCTGCGAGACCGACCCGAGCACCCACCCGCGCAACTACGATCTGAGCAGCCTGCGCCTGCTGGGTTCGGTCGGTGAACCGATCAATCCGGAAGCCTGGATGTGGTACTACAACAATGTGGGCGGCGCGCGCTGCCCCGTCGTCGACACCTTCTGGCAGACCGAAACCGGCGGTCACATGATCACCCCACTGCCGGGGGCAACGCCGCTGGTTCCGGGTTCGTGCACGCTGCCCTTCCCGGGGATCACCACCGCCATCGTCGACGAGACCGCGCACGATCTGCCCGATGGGCAGGGCGGCATCCTGGTTGTCAAGAAACCCTGGCCTTCCATGATCCGCACCATCTGGGGCGATCCCGAGCGGTTCAAGAAGAGCTACTTTCCAGACGAGCTCAAAGGCTACTACCTGGCCGGCGACGGCGCGGTCCGCAACAAAGATACCGGCTACTTCACCATCACCGGCCGTATCGACGACGTGCTCAACGTGGCGGGCCACCGGATGGGCACGATGGAGATCGAATCCGCACTGGTTGCCAATCCGCTGGTCGCCGAAGCCGCGGTGGTGAGCCGTCCCGACGATCTCACCGGCGAGGCGATCGTCGCCTTCGTGGTGCTCAAGCGCGCCCGCCCGAGCGGTGAAGAGGGCAAGAAGATCGCCAACGATCTGCGCAACTGGGTGGGCAAAGAAATCGGGCCGATTGCCAAGCCCAAAGACATCCGCTTTGGTGACAACCTGCCCAAGACCCGCTCGGGCAAGATCATGCGGCGTCTGCTTCGGTCCATCGCCAAGGGCGAAGCGATCACGCAGGACACCTCCACCCTCGAGAATCCCGCCATTCTCGATCAATTGAAAGAGACGCTGTAGCGAGCGCAGCCATGCCGGATCTGTCGGCCGTCCTGAAAGGCCTGGTCGAGTTCGCCGCGCTGCTGCTGCTGGCGCAGGGCGGCATCTACGCGTTGAGCCTGGGCCGCCATGAAGCCAATCCGGTGTATCGGGCGGTGCGTTTTCTCACCTCCCCGCTGACCCGCCTGGCCAGGCTCATCACCCCTGCGGCGGTGGCCGAGCGTCACCTGCCGATGGTTGCGTTCCTCCTGCTGTTCTGGGTCTGGATTCTCGTGTTCGACGGCATCAGGCTGATCCCCAAGGCTGCCGCGAGCTGATGAAAATGTCGCTGAGCCGTCGCTTGCGGGAAGGCCTGCACCGGCTGGTCTGTCCGGCCGCCCTGCTGATCGGCCGGACAGACCTGGCGCTTGCCCATTGGCGCCGGCTCCAGATCTTGCGCCCCGACGATGCCGGCGTGCCGGCGGGCCTCGCGCATCTGCTGGCCGCCCGTGGCGAGCGTGCTGCTGCGATCGCGCTGCTGCGCCGTTCGTTGTTGCTGGACCCGCAACGTGCGGTTGTATGGTTCAACCTTGCCTTCGTGCAGCAGCAGGAGGCTTTGCATGAACAGGCCCTGCACAGCTTCGATCAGGCCTTGCGGCTGGACGAAAAACTCGATCGGGCGTGCTATGGCAAGGCGCTCTCGCTGATCAAGCTGGGGCGGGCCGATCAGGCGATCGTGCTGCTCGAGCGCACCATCGAACTGCAGCCGATGAGTCCGTATGGGTGGTATCAGCTGGCGCACGTTCATTGCCGGCTGGGCGACCCCGATGCTGCCCGTCGGGTGATTCGCGAACTCTCGGGTTTCGAGCCGCAGGTGGCCAGGCAGCTGGAGCGGGAAACCGGGCTGAAGCGATGACTTCACGCGATCGACATCAGCAGTACTGGCACAAGAACCTGCGGCTCACTGGCGTGCTGATGGTCGTGTGGTTTGTCGTCACGTTTGTGCCGGCCTATTTTGCCCGCGACCTGAATTTTGATTTTTTCGGCTGGCCGTTTTCGTTTTTCATGGCTGCTCAGGGATCCCTGCTGATCTACCTCGCGATCATCTGGTTCTATGCCCGCAGCATGAACCGGCTCGATCACGAATACGACGTCGACGAATCCAATGACGGAGACGTTCGGTGAGCCGTCAGATCCAGACGCAGAAGGCCTTCGCGTCGCAATTGAAGAAGGTATACGCCTGGTACACCGGCGGCTTCCTGGTGTTCGTGGCCATTCTCGCCGTGCTCGAGCGGATGGGCCTGCCGCGGGCGACCATCGGCTACGTCTTTCTGGCGACGACCGTGCTGCTGTATGCGGGCATCGGCATCATGAGCCGCACCAACGACGCGGCCGAGTATTACGTCGCGGGACGCCGAGTGCCGGCCTTGTTCAATGGCATGGCCACCGGCGCCGACTGGATGAGTGCCGCCTCTTTCATCAGCATGGCGGGGGGCTTGTATCTGCAGGGTTTCAACGGGTTGGCCTACATCATGGGTTGGACCGGCGGGTATTGCCTGGTGGCGCTGCTGCTGGCGCCCTACCTGCGCAAGTTCGGTCAATTCACCATCCCAGATTTTCTGGGCGCGCGGTATGGCGGGCATGTGCCGCGCCTGATCGGCGTCATGATCGCGATCCTGTGTTCATTCACCTATGTGGTCGCGCAGATCTACGGGGTTGGTCTGATCACCACGCGGCTGGCCGGCGTCGATTTCACGATTGGCATCTTTCTGGGACTGGCTGGCATTCTGGTGTGCTCGTTCCTGGGCGGCATGAAGGCGGTGACCTGGACCCAGGTTGCGCAGTACATCATCTTGATCATCGCCTACATGATTCCGGTGGTCTGGCTGTCGCTCAAGCAGACCGGCATGCCGATTCCGCCGCTTGCCTACGGCAAGCAGTTGGAGAAGGTCACGCAGCTCGAAAAGAAGCTGATTGAAGATCCCAAGGAGCGCGAGGTCCGCGAGATCTTCCGCCGGCGCGCGGCAGAGGCGGACGCCAAGCTCAAGAATCTCAGTGCCTTCAGTGAAGGCAAGGCCGAACTCGACCGGATGCTGGCCGCGGCAAAGGCCGCCAACGACAGCGGCGCGATCCGCCAGGCTGAGTCGCTTCTGGCCAGATACCCGAAATCCGAGGCCGAGGCGAAAGCCGGGTGGAATCGTGAAAAGGCCATGGGGCCGCGCGCTGCGGCGCCCCTGAGGCATGGCGAGGCCTACGCCGGCAAGGACGAAAAATCGCGCGACATCGCCAGGCGCAATTTTCTGGCGCTGGTCTTCTGCCTGATGGTGGGCACAGCGGCGCTGCCGCACATCCTGATGCGCTACTACACGACGCCCACGGTCAAAGCGGCTCGCGACTCCGTCACCTGGTCGTTGTTCTTCATCGTTCTGCTTTACGTCACCGCGCCGGCGCTCGCGGTCCTGGTGAAGTTCGTGATCTACAACGATGTGGTGGGCAGTTCGTTCGCAAGCCTGCCGGCCTGGGTTCAGAGCTGGACCAAGGTCGACCCGAGCCTGATGTCGGTGGTCGACATCAATCGAGACGGCATCGTGCAGCTCGCCGAGATCAGCATCGGCGCCGACATCGTGGTGCTGGCGACACCGGAGATCGTCGGCCTGCCCTACGTGATATCCGGGCTTGTTGCCGCCGGCGGACTGGCGGCCGCGCTGTCGACCGCAGACGGCCTGCTGCTCACCATTGCCAATGCGCTGTCGCACGACGTTTATTACAAGATGATCGACCCGGGCGCGCCGACTGCGCGCCGTGTTCTGCTCTCCAAAGCGCTGCTGCTGATGGTCGCCGTGCTGGCTTCGCTGGTGGCGGCGCAAAAACCGGCTGACATTCTGTTTCTGGTGGCCGCCGCTTTTTCGATCGCAGCAGCGGGGTTCTTCCCAGCGCTGGTGCTGGGCATTTTCTGGAAGCGCACGACCGGGGTTGCCGCATCGCTGGGCATGCTGGCCGGGCTGGGGCTCACGTTCTACTACATGGCCCTGAATCAGCCATGGCTGCGAGAGATCTTCTTCGGCATCCCGAAGGCTGCACCGATCGCCTCGCTGTGGTGGGACATCCAGCCGATATCAGCCGGTGTGTTCGGCGTGCCGCTGGGTTTCGCCGTGATCATACTGGTCAGTCTGATCACGCCGGAGCCGTCGCCCGAGACGCAGGAACTGGTCGAGTACATAAGAAAGCGAGAGCACGTGTTTGATCCGCAATGAGAAATCGCCGAGGCCTGTCTAAGCAGAACCTCGGCGCTTTCAGAGATTGAGCCTCGTTTCGTCAAGATACACATCTCGGCGGGTACCGTTAATCTTGAGCTGCGGGTCGCGGACGTTGGTGGCGCGAGATCAAGCCCTCGCCGGAGTCGTGGGCGAATCCCTCCTGCCTGGTGCTCCGGTTCAGCGCGCGGCGATCAACTCGCGCGCCCGGCGCAACTCGTTGCGGTCCGGATCCCGGTTCTGCCACAGCGTGAGCGCGCGC
>JAYVOV010000113.1:0-9018 GCA_043757735.1 Burkholderiaceae bacterium | reverse complement strand
CGGGTCAACATCGATCCGCGAAGCCGTGCGCGAATAGTTGCCCGATGCGCCGGCGCGAACTGAACCTGAACCTGGGCGACCTGGCCGCCGCATTGCTGTCCGCCGCGGGGTCGATGCCGATGCCGATGCCGATGCCGTCGTCGATGCCGATGCCGATGCCGTCGTCGGCATCTGGCATGGCCGAGCTGGCGCAGGGACCGACGGGCGCAGGGACCGACGGGCGCCTGTTAGCATCGACCCATGCGACACGCTCCAAGCCTCCCCCTGCCAGCCACAGCCACGCCAGGCGCTTCGCGCAGCGACTGGCAGACCATCCGGACACTGCTGCCCTATTTGTGGGAATACCGGATACGGGTTCTGTTCGCGCTCGTCTGCCTGGTCGCCGCCAAGACCGCGAACGTCGGCGTGCCGGTGCTGCTCAAAAGTATTGTCGATGCGCTGATGCCTGGCGCGGGCAGCGCGCAGATGGCATTGGTCGTGCCGCTGGGGCTGGTCCTGGCCTATGGCGCATTGCGGCTGTCGAACACGGTTTTCACCGAACTGCGCGAACTGGTGTTCGCCAAGGTGACGGAGCGCGCGGTCCGACGGGTGGCCCTGCAGGTATTCCAGCACTTGCATGCGCTTTCCCTGCGCTTTCACCTCGAGCGCCAGACCGGCGGGCTCACCCGCGACATCGAGCGCGGCACCCGGGCGATCTCGTCGCTGGTGAGCTACACGCTCTACAGCATCCTGCCGACGCTGGTCGAGATCAGCCTGGTGCTGGGCTATCTGTTCTTCAACTATGAAGGCTGGTTTGCCGGTATCGCGGTGGGCGCACTTGCCGTGTACATCGTGTTCACGATCACCGTCACCGAGTGGCGAACCCAATTCCGCCGGACGATGAACGAACTCGACTCGAAAGCGAACACCCGCG
This sequence comes from Burkholderiaceae bacterium, assembly GCA_043757735.1. Classification (GTDB taxonomy): domain Bacteria; phylum Pseudomonadota; class Gammaproteobacteria; order Burkholderiales; family Burkholderiaceae_E; genus Quisquiliibacterium. Next base: position 8,105 of record JAYVOV010000113.1, on the reverse strand, counting down.
CGATCGATTCCCTGCTCAACTACGAAACGGTGAAGTACTTCGGCAACGAGGCCTTCGAAACCCGGCGCTATGATGAAACGCTGCAGCGTTATGAAGTGGCTAAGCTGAAGAGCCAGACCACCCTGTCGCTGCTGAACACCGGCCAGTCGCTGATCATCGCAACCGCAGTGACCCTGATGGTCTGGCGTGCCACAGTGGGCGTGGCGCAGGGCAGCATGACCATCGGCGATCTGGTGCTGGTCAACGGCTTCATGATTCAACTGTACGTGCCGCTGAATTTTCTGGGCGTGCTGTACCGTGAGATCAAGCAGGGTTTGACCGACCTCGAACGCATGTTCCGTCTGCTCGATGCCAATCGGGAGATCGCCGATTCGCCCGGCGCGCCGGCGCTGCGCCCGAGCGCCGGGCCGCAGGTGCGCTTCGAGGATGTCGCCTTTCACTACGACGCCAAGCGCCCCATTCTGCGCGGTCTGAGTTTTGCCATTGCGCCGGGCACGACCACGGCGGTGGTCGGGCCGAGCGGCGCCGGCAAATCGACGCTGGGCCGTCTGATGTTCCGGTTCTACGACGTCACCGGCGGACGCATCCTCATCGACGGTCAGGACATCCGCGATGTCACGCAGGCGAGTCTGCGCCAGGCAGTCGGCATCGTTCCGCAGGACACGGTGCTGTTCAACGACAGCCTGCGCTACAACATTGCCTATGGCAGACCAGGCGCCGGCGACGAAGAGGTTCGGGCGATGGCAAAGTCGGCGCAGCTCGACGGGTTCATCGCGACCCTGCCTGATGGTTACGAAACCTCGGTCGGCGAGCGTGGCCTCAAGCTGTCCGGCGGCGAAAAGCAGCGCGTCGCGATTGCCCGCATGCTGCTGAAAAACCCGCCGATCCTGATTCTCGACGAGGCCACTTCAGCGCTCGACTCGCACAATGAGCAGGCAATCCAGGAGGCCCTGCGACGGGTCGCGGCGGGGCGAACGACGCTGGTGATTGCGCATCGACTCTCGACCATAGTCGACGCCGACCAGATCCTGGTGCTGGAGCAGGGAGAAATCGTGGAGCGCGGCCGGCACGAGGAGTTGCTCGCGCGCGGCGAGATCTACGCCGAGATGTGGGCTTTGCAGCAGAGCCAGGAGGCGGAGCAGCCGCCCGCTTGACCGGTGGCGCGCTTCGCGCTCAGGCCGCCGCGCTCAGCGCCGACCCCGGGACATGAACCCGCCCCGAGGCACGAAGCCCCGGTCGCCCGACGGGAAGGGCGTGCCGATTCTCGGGCCGCCTATGAAAGGACGGATGGGGGAGTAACCGCGGTAGTACGGGCTACCCCAGTAGCCACCCCCGCCGGCGAAGTGGCCGAAACCCAGACCCAGGCCGAACGGGGCCCAGGGGTAGGGGGCATCGTAGAGCGGGTAGGACCCCTGAATGATGGTGGCATGCGCGACCGTGCCATTGGCAATCTGAGTATCGGCATACGCCGCCGCAGCCTGCAGATTCTGGATCAGTTCCGGGCTGGCGCCGGCCGCGGTCAGGACATCGTAGTCGGCCGGTGCGGGTGCAACCCGAAGGCCGCGGTGACGCAGATCGGTGATGATGTCGGCCTGAGGGCGGCGTGCCTGCAGCATCTGCAGGAGTTCGCCAATCGACAGGCCGGGCACCTGCTGGGCAACTGCCTGGACGGGCAGGGTGCCCGTGGAACGCAATGGCACGGTGTAATAGGTGGCGCACCCTTGCAGGGACGCGAGAGCCACCGCGGCGAGAGCGAACGCTGATTTGCGGTACATGGTGCTTTTCCCTGGAGGCCGGCCGGGCTGACACGGCCGGCTTTTACCCAACGTCAGAATAAGGCGGGCCGTTGACCGGCTGATCGTGGCGTTACACTTGCTTACCATCGACAGGGCAAGGCCCATTCCCGGAGGTTCAATGAGCACTCACCGTATCGCGGTGATCGCCGGCGACGGCATCGGAAAAGAAGTCATGCCCGAGGGCATGCGTGTGCTGAAAGCAGCGGCCAGGCGATTTGGCCTTTCGCTCGCCTTCGATGAATTCGATTTCGCCAGCTGCGACTACTTCGCCAAGCACGGCGAGATGATGCCTGGCGACTGGAAGTCGCAGATCGGCGGCCACGACGCCATCTATTTCGGCGCGGTCGGCTGGCCGGACGCGGTTCCCGACCACATTTCGTTGTGGGGCTCGCTGCTGCTGTTTCGGCGCGAGTTCGATCAGTACATCAACCTGCGCCCGGTCCGTCTGATGCCGGGAGTGCCATGTCCGCTGGTCAATCGCAAGCCGGGTGACATCGACTTCTATGTGGTTCGGGAGAATACGGAAGGCGAGTATTCGTCGGTGGGCGGCAAGATGTTCCCGGGAACCGATCGCGAATTCGTGCTGCAGGAGTCGGTTTTCACCCGTATCGGTGTCGACCGGGTTCTGCGCTATGCGTTCGAGCTGTCGCGCAAGCGGCCCAAGAAGCACCTCACCTCAGCGACCAAGTCCAACGGAATCTTTATCTCGATGCCCTACTGGGATGAGCGGGTTGCCGAAATGGCGGGGTCGTATCCGGATGTCAAGCTCGACAAGTTTCACATCGACATTCTGACTGCGCATTTCGTGCGCAATCCGCACTGGTTCGACGTGGTCGTTGCTTCCAACCTGTTCGGTGACATCTTGTCGGATCTCGGCCCCGCGTGCACCGGCACGATCGGCATCGCGCCCTCGGCCAATATCAATCCCGAGCGGAAGTTTCCGTCGCTGTTCGAGCCCGTCCACGGGTCAGCACCCGACATCGCTGGCCGCGGGGTGGCCAACCCGATCGGGCAGATATGGTGCGGCGCAATGATGCTCGAACATCTCGGTTGCAAGCCGGCGCACGATGCCATAGTGGCCGCGATCGAGCAGATCACCGAACATGGGCCACGCACCCCCGACATGGGCGGCAGCGCCACCACCGCCGAGGTGGGGCTGGCGATCGAAAAGGCGCTGGGCTGATCGCGTTTTGCAAATCGCCGCCCGGTGAGCGTTTTCACCTTTACCGCCAATGGGCTCGGCGGATTATCCGGTTGCGCCGGCAGCCCCGGCGGATCACCATGACGCACTGAATCCGGCTGTCTTCAGAGAGGTCCAAGATGTCCAAGTTCCGGTCCCGCAGCGTAGCCGCTGCCGTTCTCGCCGCCTGCCTGGCGGGCGGTGTTTCCGCCCAGCAGTACCCCACTCGGCCGATCGCCATCACGGTGCCGTTCGCGGCCGGCGGCCCGACCGACGTTGTCGCCCGCACCATTGCCGACGCGATGACGCGCGCCATGCCCGGCGCCAACGTGATCGTCGAGAACGTCGCCGGTGCCGGTGGCACCATCGGCGTGACCAAGGTCGCCAAGGCGAACCCGGATGGTTACTCGCTGCTGATCCATCACATCGGCATGTCGACCGCGCCCGCGCTCTATCGCAAGCTGCAGTTCGATCCGCTCAAGGATTTCGAGTACATCGGGTTGATCAACGATGTGCCCATGACACTGCTGGTCAAGAACGGCTTTGCGCCGAACAACCTCAAGGAACTCATCGCCTACCTGAAGGCGCATGCGTCCAAGGTGTCGTTCGCCAATGCGGGGATCGGATCGGCCTCGCACCTGTGCGGGCTGTTATTCATGAGCGCCATCGAGACCGACCTGACCACCGTGCCCTACAAGGGCACTGCGCCGGCCATGACCGATCTCATCGGCGGCCAGGTCGACATGCTTTGCGACCAGACCACCAACACCACCCAGCAGATCAAGGGCGGCAAGGTCAAGGCGATTGCGGTCACTTCACCGAAGCGGCTCGATACCCTGAATGACCTGCCCACCATGAACGAGTCCGGCCTGCCCGGGTTCACCGTCGGCGTCTGGCACGCCATGTACGCACCGAAGGGCACACCCAAAGCAGTCGTCGACAAACTGGTCGCGGCGCTCCAGGCAACCCTGAAGGATCCATCGGTGGTCCGTCGTCACGCTGAACTCGGCGCCGAACTGGCCAGCGCCGAGCGCGCCACGCCGGACGCGCTGCAAAAGCACCTCGCCGCCGAGATCATCCGCTGGTCGCCGATCATCAAGAAGGCCGGCGTTTATGCTGATTGAAGGTCGGGCGGGCCGGGTTCAACGCCGACAGCCTGCCGGCGATGGCAATGGCGATGGCAATGGCGACGGCGACGGCGACGGCGATGCGGCGTGCTTTCACGCCGGTCGCCGGCAAGACCAAGACTGCCCGTGAGTGTTCGAACCCTCTTGCTCGATGCGTTTCGCGCCGCTGTTGCCGCAGCTGATCCTCTGCAGGTGCTCGCGGCGCACCTGCCCGCGCCTGAGCGCCTGATCGGCCGCCGCACCGTCGCGGTCGGGGCCGGCAAGGCGGCCGCCAGCATGGCCGCGGCGGTCGAACGGCACTGGCCGGCGCAAGCCGAGTTGTCGGGACTGGTCGTGACCCGCTACGCCCACGGCCTGCCGTGCCGGCGCATCGAAGTGCTGGAGGCCGGCCATCCGGTCCCCGACGACGCCGGCGAACGTGCTGCCGCGCGCATCGCCGAACTCGCGGCGGGCCTGGCGCCCGATGATCTCCTGCTCGTCCTGGTGTCGGGCGGCGGGTCCAGCCTGCTCAGTCTGCCGGTGGCCGACGTGCCGATGGCTGACCTTGAACTGATCACCCGCGCGCTGCTGGCCAGTGGCGCGCCGATCCAGGAAATGAACATCGTCCGCAAGCACCTGTCGCGCATCCAGGGCGGCCGGCTGGCGCAGGTGACGCCGGCCCAGGTGCTGGTGCTGGTCGTCTCCGATGTCGCCGGCGACGACCTCTCGGCAATCGCCTCCGGGCCGTGTGCGCCCGATCCCAGCACCTATGCCGATGCGCTCGACGTCCTGCGGCGCTGGGACGTCAGCGCACCACCCTCGGTGCTGGACTTTCTGCAGCGTGGGCAGGGCGGGCTGGTGCCGGAAACACCCAAGCCGGGCGACCCGATCTTCTCGCGGGTCGAGCACCGCATGATCGCCACCGCACGGGGGTCTCTGATCGCGGCGGCAAAAGTATTCGAGGCTGCCGGCATTCGCGCCGTGGTGCTGGGCGACACGATCACCGGCGAGGCGCGTGACGTGGCGCAGGTGATGGGCGCGATCGCACGCGAGATCGTGGCCCATGAATCACCCTTCGCGCGGCCGGTGGCGCTGCTTTCGGGCGGCGAGTGCACGGTCACGGTCCGAGGTCAGGGCCGTGGCGGGCGCTGCAGCGAATTCCTGCTTGCCCTGACCCGCGAAGTCGCTGGCCTGCCCGGCGTCTGGGCGCTGGCCGCCGACACCGACGGCATCGATGGCATCGAAGACAACGCGGGTGCGATCCTGACCCCGGACACGCCAGCCCGGGCCGCCGCGGCCGGCCTCGATGTGCGCCGTTGGCTCGATGACAACGACGGTTACGGTTTCTTCGCGGCTCTGGGCGATCTCGTCGTGACCGGGCCGACGCGCACCAATGTGAATGATTTCCGGGCGATTGTGCTGCTGCCGACTGCCTCCTAACGTTCAATGCGACCGCCGCCAGAGAATTGCGACAGCCGCCATAGCCTTCTCGTAGAATTGGCGCATGCAAAATCAATTGACCCTGCGCCGGCCCGACGACTGGCATCTCCACCTGCGCGATGGCGAGGCCCTGCGTTCGGTGGTCGCTGCCAGCGCGCGGCAGTTCGCGCGCGCCATCGTGATGCCCAATCTGAAGCCGCCGGTGACGACGCTGGCCCTGGCGCGCGCGTATCGCGACCGTGTTCTCGGCGCGTTGCGGATGGCTCGCGCCGCCGGTGAGATAAATGACGCGGCGGCCGGGTTCGAGCCGCTGATGACGCTCTATCTCACGGACAACACCCGTGCCGAGGATGTGCTCGAAGCCCGGGCCAGCGGCCTGGTGCACGGCGTCAAACTGTACCCCGCCGGTGCCACCACCAACTCCGACGCCGGGGTCACCGACATTGCCAGGGTGCACCCTGCGCTCGAGGCCATGCAGACCTGCGGCATGCCGCTGCTCGTGCATGGCGAAGTCACCGATCCGGCAATCGATCTGTTCGATCGGGAAAAGGTCTTCATCGATCGTGTGCTGGCGCCGCTGCGGCGCGACTTTCCCGCCCTGAAGCTGGTCTTCGAGCACATCACCACCCGTGAGGCAGCGCAGTACGTGGCGCAGGCCGGCGAGCTGACCGGCGCCACCATCACCGCGCATCACCTGCTCTACAACCGCAACGCGCTGTTCCTGGGTGGCGTGCGTCCGCACTGGTACTGCCTGCCGGTGCTCAAACGCGAAGCGCATCGGCAGGCATTGCTCGAAGCAGCAACCCAGGGCGAATCGCGCTTCTTTCTGGGAACCGACAGCGCGCCGCACGCACGCCATCTCAAGGAGCACGGCTGCGGCTGCGCCGGCTGCTATACCGCGCCGCATGCGCTGGAGCTCTACGCTGCGGCATTCGAAGAAGCGGGCGCGCTGGACCGCCTGGAAGCATTTGCCAGCCTGAACGGCCCGCGTTTCTATGGCCTTGCCCCGAATGACGCGCTGATCCATCTTCGGCGCGAAACCTGGCAGGTTCCGGAATACCTGCCGTTCTGTGGTGGTCAGATCGTGCCGCTGGCGGCCGGCGAGGCCCTGGCCTGGCAGCTGAACATCGCGTGAGCGATGCGCTGCGGGCGCCGTGGTTCGCCCCGATCGCCGGCCTGCTTGCCGAGCTCGGCCCGCAGGCCGGCAGCGGCAGCTGGCAGGCGTGTCTGGTGCGGCTCAACGAGCTCGCCGGACAGCGTGGGCTCGTCAACGCTCAGGGGCGCGCGCTCGAGTTCATCGACGCTGCCCGGGCCCGCCCTATTCCCTACGAGAGTCATGTCTGGCAGTACGCGCAGGTGCCGACCCGGACAGGTGAGGGCGCCTGGCATGATTTCTTCAATGCGCTGGTCTGGCTGACCTTCCCGCGCCTGAAGGCGCAGCTCAATGCGCTGCAGGCGCTGGCGATTGCGCGCGATGGGGTTGGCGCGCGGCGCGGCGGCCTGCGCGACGCGGCAACCCTGTTCGACGAAAACGCGGCGCTGGTGGTGGCCGGGACCGGGCCGGCACTCAGCGCCTGGCGCCGACACGACTGGCACGGTTTCTTTCAGCCGCACGGGTTGGCGGCCGATCGGCATGAAGCGGATCGGGCTGAAGCCGGACCAACAGACGTCGATCAAGCAGAATCAGGGCAGACGTGGTTGCCGGTGCTGTTCGGCCATGCCCTGCTCGACAAGCTGCGGGCGCCCTACAAGTCGGTGTGCGCGCATGCCTGGGTAATCGTCGACCCGGACCTGCTCGACGCAGCCGGCGCGTCCGGGCTGCTGGCGATGTCGCCGCCCGTCCCGTCGCTGCCCGTCTCGTCGGACGGCTCGTCGAGCGCATCGGGTTCATCCAAAGCGCTGGCGGCCTTCATCGGGCGCCTCGACGGCGTCGCTGCGCAGGCCCTTTGCGAGCCGATCTTGTGCCGCGAGAAATTCCTGCCGCTGCCAGTGCTGGGCGTGGCCGGCTGGTGGCCTGACAATCGCCAGCCCGGCTTTTATGACGACCGCACGGTTTTCCGACCCATGCGGACGCGTTCCCTCTCAACCGACTGAAGGAGACTCACCCATGAACATCCTGATCACCGGCGGCGCCGGCTTCCTCGGCCAGCAGCTCATCCGCGCGCTGCTCGATCGCGGCCAACTGGACGCCGGCGCAGGCGCGCAACCGGTGGCGCAGATCGTCTGTTTCGATCAGATCGAAGGCGCGATCGTCGATCCGCGGGTGCGCAATGTTGCCGGCAGCATCGGCGATGCCGCCACGGTCGCGGCGCTGGTGAATAAAGACACCAGGGTGGTCGTGCACCTGGCTGCGGTGGTCAGCGGTACCGCGGAGGCGGATTTCGATCTCGGCATGCGGGTCAATCTTGATGGCACCCGGCATCTTCTCGAGGCCTGCCGAAGCGTCGGTCACCGGCCCCTGGTGCTGTTCTCGAGCTCCATTGCGGTGTTCGGCGGCGATCTGCCGCCGATCGTCACCGATGCCACGACACCTACTCCGCAGGGCTCCTATGGCATTCAGAAGCTGATCGGCGAACTGCTGGT
>JAYVOV010000112.1:0-2456 GCA_043757735.1 Burkholderiaceae bacterium | reverse complement strand
ATGCGGCATTGCCCGATGCGGCAAGTGACCTCGTCGTATAGTGCCGGCAGGTCCGGTACCCGCCCGCGAGCGAGTTGCTCGAAACCGGAGGGAATTTCCCGGCGGGAAAGACAGAATGGACTCAAATACTCAAGTGCTCGCTGGCCGGGTCGCGCTCGTCACTGGCGCCAACACCGGCATCGGACGAGTGACCGCACGTGAACTGGCCCGCCAGGGAGCGCACGTCTTCATCGCCTGCCGATCGGCCGAGCGCGCACAGCCGGCCCTCGCCGAGATTCGGGCGGTCGGCAGTGCCGGCAAGGTCGATCTGCTCATGCTCGATCTCGGTGACCTCGATTCAATCCGACGCTGCGCGGCGTCATTTCTGGCGCTCGGGATGCCCTTGCACCTGCTGATTAACAACGCCGGGCTGGCTGGCGGGCGCGGCCTTTCGCCGTCGGGCTTCGAGCTGGCGTTCGGGGTCAACCACATCGGCCCTTTTTTGCTGACGCAGCTCCTGCTGGAGCGCATCAAGGCGTCGGCGCCGTCGCGGGTCGTGACGGTGGCGAGCAGGGCGCACTTCCGGGCAACCGGGTTTGATTGGGCCGCGCTGCGCGGGCCGACGCGCTCCTTCACTGGCGTGCCGGAGTACGGTGTCTCGAAACTGGCCAATGTGCTGTTCAGCGCGCAGCTTGCCCGTCGGCTCGAGGGCAGCGGCGTCATAACTTCGTCGCTGCATCCGGGGGTCGTGGCCTCGGACATCTGGCGTTCGTTGCCCTGGCCCCTGCGAGCACTGGTCAAGCTGCGAATGATTTCGACTGAACAGGGCGCCTTGACCACACTTCATTGCGCCATTTCTGACAGTGCAGGCCGCGAGTCCGGGCTCTACTACGACAAGTGCAAGGTCAAGACCCCCAGCAGGCTGGCCCAGAATGCGGAGTCAGCCGCGGATCTCTGGCAGCGCAGCGAAGACTGGGTTCGGTAGCGCAGCAGTCGGAACGAAGCAAGGGTATTTTCGGAGCGTCCGTCAACAGGGCCGATGTTATGCTGATCTATTAGTTAGCTTGTCTAAGCAAATTGTTGTTGGCAGACCAATGAGCAAGCGACCTGTTGTTGATCGCCACGTCGAAGGGTGTCCGGCCGGCGTGGTCCCCGCCGATACGCCGGCTGCGGGCCAGGCCGCCAAGGCCCGGGCGCTCGAAGTGCTCGAGGTCGTGCCGGCGGTCATGGACTTCATTCGGTGTGCGATGCGTGATCATGTCGGTGAGCACCTGTCGATCCCACAGTTTCGCTGTCTCAATTTTGTGGCCAGAACGCCTGGCTGTTCGATCGGTGCGGCGGCGGCTTTTCTTGACGTGACCATGCCAACCGCGTCGGCGATGATCGATCGGCTGGTGCGGGCAGGCGCGGTGACGAACAATGCCGATGCGACTGACCGGCGTCGTTCCCGCGTGACGCTCACCAGTGCCGGACGCTCGCAGTTGCGCAGTATCCGTCTTGGCGTGCGAAACGTCGTCGCAGCGACCCTGCTGGCCTGCAGCGACGACGAACTGCGCGAGGTCGAGGCCGGTCTGGCCGTGCTCCAGCGGATTTTTCTGACGGATCGCCAGAAAACATGAACCTGCTGCGATCGACCCTTTTGAAGTTGCTGGTTTTGTCTTTGTCTGGCGCGGACCGGTCCTGATCGCCGAGGCCGCGACGGCAAACCGCACCCACGTCGGTACATTGATTGCAGTCGAACTGGACCCAGAGTGGCAGCGACGCCTGAGCTGAATCCTTCAGAAACCGCTGACCACAACAATGAGCGTGGACGCTTTCTGGCGCTCTTCAGCGCCGTTATGCTCCCGATGTTCCTGGCGGCGGTCGATCAGACCATTCTGGCGGTGGCAACACCGCAGATCGGGCGTGAATTCAGCGACATGAACGGTATCTCCTGGCTGGCGGTTGCTTATCTGCTGGCATCCGTGGTGATGGTGCCGCTGTACGGCCGACTCGCCGACCGGTTCGGGCGACGTCGATTGCTGGCGGTAGCGCTCGGTGTGTTTTCTGGCGGGTCGCTGGCCTGTACTCTCGCGCCCTCGCTTGACATGCTGATCGCCGCGCGCGCGCTGCAGGGCGCAGGTGGCGCGGGTCTGATGAGCCTGTCGCATGCACTGATCGGCGAGATTCTGCGGCCGCGCGAAAGAGCGCGATACCAAGGCTATTTTGCGGTCGTTTTCGCAACGGCGAGCCTGGTCGGACCCCTGCTGGGGGGCATTGTCGTGCAGATGGGCAACTGGCGATGGCTGTTCGCCTTCAATCTGCCGCTTTGTCTGTTTGCCGGCTGGCGACTGGCGCGCCTGCCGACCGTGGTCGCGGTGCTGGACCCGACCGGGCGGGTGGATGTGAAAGGTGGCCTGCTGTTCGCAGCCGCTGCTGCGCTGTCGCTGTGGCTGATTTCCCGATCCGGTGGCGTGACGATGCTCAGCGGCTGGGGC
>JAYVOV010000111.1:0-2470 GCA_043757735.1 Burkholderiaceae bacterium | reverse complement strand
CTTTCTCCATCGTGTCGATGAACGGCAGACGGATCTGGCGAAGGGTGAGGTTCTCGAACTGAGTGAGCAGCGAATGGCCGAAGGTCTCGGCGGTGATGCCGGTCCCGTCCGACACGTAGAAGATCGTGCGATCGCAGGGACCTTTGGCGGATTCGGGCATGGTTTGACTCGAGAACGGTGTGCGCTGGGGACGACGCCAGGCGATTGCCGGCGCGGGCGCCTGACCAATCGCGCTCGCTTTCGCGTATAGGTGCGGTATTTTGCGTGCGAGCAATGCCAGCGCGCAGTAAAATCAGTGCGCTTCGAGCAAGAGTGTTGCAGTCGCACCCACGCCCTTCAGAGCCCTTGTTGCAGGGGTGGCGGGGTCCGACTACAGCGCTCGTCGCGCAATCTCGCCGCCGCCCGGCGCGATGATCTCCCGCGTTCAGCGCAACCGATTTCCAACATGCCAGGACTTTTCCATGAACCATCTCGAAGGGCGCTACGTCGTCACCTTCGAAGCATTGCGCATGACCGATGTCGAATCGGTCGGCGGCAAGAATGCTTCGCTGGGTGAACTGATCAGCCAATTGGCGGAATCCGGTGTCCGGGTGCCAGGGGGCTTCGCCACCACTGCACTCGCTTATCGCGACTTTCTCGCCTGCAATCATCTCACCGAAAGAATCGCCAACCGCCTCGAAGGCCTCAACACCGAGGACGTCAACGCGCTGGTCCAATGCGGCAAGGAAATCCGTGCCTGGATGATCGCCAGCCCCCTGCCGGCGCGGCTCGAGAATGAAATCCGCGAGCACTATGCCCGACTGCTCGGCGAAGCCGGTGCGCCGATCTCGGTCGCGGTTCGCTCATCAGCGACCGCCGAAGATCTGCCTGACGCGTCGTTCGCCGGTCAGCAGGAAACCTACCTGAACGTGGTCGACATCGACTCGGTTCTTGAGCGCGTCCGGCATGTTTTCGCGTCGCTCTACAACGACCGGGCAATCTCATACCGGGTCCACAAGGGGTTCGCTCACGGCGCAGTCGCGCTGTCTGCCGGTGTGCAGCGGATGGTCCGCAGCGACCGCGGCTCGGCTGGGGTCATGTTCACCATCGACACCGAATCCGGCTTCAGCGACGCGGTGCTCATCACCAGTTCCTATGGCCTGGGCGAGACGGTGGTGCAGGGCGCGGTGAATCCCGACGAGTTCTATGTTCACAAACCGATCCTGCTGGCCGGCAAGTTTCCGATCATCCGCCGCCAGCTTGGCAGCAAACTGATTCGCATGGAGTTCGCCGATGGCAGCGAGCCCGATGCGCCCGAGAGTTCGGCAGGCCGCACGGTGCGCACCGTCGATACGCCCGACGAACTTCGCTTCCGCTATTCGTTGTCCGATGACGACGTGATCGAACTGGCCCGCTACGCGGTCGAGATCGAACGCCACTATGGGCGGCCGATGGACATCGAGTGGGGCAAAGACGGCCTGGACAACAAGCTCTACATCCTTCAGGCGCGCCCGGAAACGGTCAAATCGCAGAGCAGCGCAACACGCCAGCTGCGATTCCGCCTGAAAGGTTCCTCCGACGTCCTCGCGTCGGGCCGCGCGATCGGGCAGAAGGTGGGTGCGGGTCCGGTGCGGGTCGTCAACGACCCCGCTGAAATGGATCAAGTGCAACCGGGCGATGTGCTGGTCACCGACATGACGGATCCCAACTGGGAGCCGGTGATGAAGCGTGCCTCTGCCATCGTCACCAATCGGGGCGGACGCACCTGTCATGCTGCGATCATTGCGCGCGAACTCGGCATTCCTGCGGTGGTGGGTTGCGGCGACGCGACCACGCAGCTCAGAGACGGCGCACTGGTCACTGTGTCGTGCGCGCAGGGCGATACCGGCTACATTTACGATGGCCTGCTCGAGACCGAGATCACCGAGGTCGAAGCCGGTGCAATGCCAGAGATCCCGACCAAAATCATGATGAACGTGGGCAACCCTCAACTGGCGTTCGAGTTCTGCCAGCTGCCCAATGCCGGCGTCGGATTGGCGCGGCTCGAGTTCATCATCAACAATCACATCGGCATCCACCCGAGGGCAATCCTCGACTATCCGAACGTCGACGCCGATCTGCGCAAGGCCGTCGAGGGCGTGGCGCGCGGCCACAGCACGCCGCGTGCGTTCTATGTCGAGCGGCTCACCGAAGGGGTGGCAACCATCGCGGCCGCGTTTTATCCCAAGCCGGTGATCGTGCGTCTGTCGGACTTCAAATCGAATGAGTACCGCAAACTGATCGGCGGCGCCCGCTACGAGCCTGAAGAAGAAAATCCGATGCTCGGCTTTCGCGGCGCTGCGCGGTACGTCTCAGCCGATTTCCGCGAGTGCTTCGAAATGGAGTGCCGCGCCATGAAGCGGGTGCGCGACGACATGGGTCTGACCAACGTGCAGCTGATGGTGCCGTTCGTGCGCACGGTGCGCGAGGCACGCGGTGTCATCGAGATGCT
>JAYVOV010000110.1:0-9140 GCA_043757735.1 Burkholderiaceae bacterium | reverse complement strand
CCACCTTCTGGTTGCGCCGCTGCACCGAGCAGTCGCGCTCGAACAGGTGCACCAGATTGCCGTGGGTGTCGCCCATGATCTGGACCTCGACGTGGCGCGCCCGGCGCACCAGCTTCTCGAGGTAGACCTCGTCGTTGCCGAACGCAGCCGCGGCCTCGCGTCGCGCCACCGCCAGCTGACTGGTCAGGTCGGCTTCGTGCTCGATCACCCGCATGCCGCGCCCGCCGCCGCCCCAGCTGGCCTTGAGCATCAGCGGATAGCCGACCGCGGCAGCCGCGGCGAGCGCACCGTCGAGATCGGCCTGCTGCGCCGAGTCCCGCTGCGCGGCGCTGGCATCCACCGGCACAACGGTGCTCGGCAGCGGGCCGGTCGCGGGCATTACCGACACCCCGGCGGCTACCGCCGCATTGCGCGCCGCGATCTTGTTGCCCAGGGTGGTCATCACCTCGGGCGAGGGGCCGATGAACTGGATACCCGCCCGTGCACAGGCCCGTGCGAACTCGGGGTTCTCCGACAGAAAACCATAACCGGGATGAATGGCGTCGACCTTGGCCTGGCGGGCGATCCGGATGATGTCGTCGATGTCCAGATAGGCCTGCAGCGGCTTGCGGCCCTCGCCGACGAGATAACTCTCATCGGCCTTGAACCGATGCAGGGAAAAACGGTCTTCGTTGGCATAGATCGCCACGGTTCGGATGCCGAGTTCGGCAGCCGCCCGCATCACGCGGATCGCGATCTCGGATCGGTTGGCAACGAGCAGCGATTGGATGCGGCGCATCGAGAAACTCCGGTTTGAAAGGCAATGCCGAGGTGAACCAGCAGTGACAACGAATGACATGAACAACGGACATGAACAACGAACATGAACAACGAATGGTGCACTGCAGCGTAGCGGATCGACGACAACCCCGCAAATATGACAGGGCCGTTCCGAGACATCGGGCGGGCGTAGACTTCTGACTCCCGACCTCAGCGAACGGCGACATGCGTCCTCAAGCCTCTGACTCACCCGCACGGGCGACGGCCCCAGGGCACCCATGCTCTGGCTGGCGCACGGCTCTTGCCCTCGCTGCCCTGACGATCATCGCCGCCTGCGGCAGCAGCACCGGCGGCGGCGGCAGCACCGGCTCGGGCGACAACACCGCCATCGCCCTGCCCGGCACCGGACTGCCCAACCAGGACGGCTGCGTCTACCGCTACAGCCTCACCGCCAGTCCGGTGCTGACCGGCATAGATCCGCTGCTGGCCAGCCAGTGGCATCTGGCCAATACCGGCCAGAGCGGCGGCACCGCCGGTGAAGATCTGCGCGCCACGACCGCCTGGACGGTGACGCGCGGCGAAGGCGCCCGCGTCGCGATCGTCGACGATGCGATCGAGATCCTCCATCAAGACCTCAGCGCCAACGTGATCGCCGGCGCCAGCTACAACTATCGCCCCACGTCGCTGGCCAATCCTTATCCTCTGCCCTGCCAGGCCAACGATGACCACGGCACCGCCGTGGCCGGCATCGTTACCGCGCGCGACGGCAACGGCGTCGGCGGGGCAGGGGTTGCGCCGCGTGCCAGCGTGGTCGGCTACAACGCGCTGGCCACCAGCTTCGTGGCCGATCTCGCCGATGCGCTGGGCCGCGGACTGGCCGACAACGGGGTCTACAACAACAGCTGGGGCTCGCCAGACGATGGCGGACTCCATCGCGCCGACGCGAGCTTCCTGGCGGCGATCGACAACGGCATCGCCACTGGTCGCGGCGGGCGCGGCGCGGTGTACGTTTTCCCGGCCGGCAACGGCGGCTGCTACGGCACCGATTCGAACACCGGGCAGTGCGTGAGCGAGACCTCGGGCCTGGATGGCTACACCAATCATCGCGGTGTGATCGTTGCCTGCTCGGTCGATCATCGCGGCCGCCGGCCGAGCTACGCCGAGCCCGGCGCCAACCTGCTGGTCTGCGGACCGAGTTCGAACGACAACGACAGCGTCGGCATCACCACTCTGGCACCGCAGGGCGGATTTCGCAGCAACTTCAGCGGATCGTCAGCGGCCGTGCCGATGGTCTCGGGAGTCGCCACGCTCGTTCTGGCGACCAATCCGCAGCTGAGCTGGCGCGACGTGCGCCTGATCCTGGCGCAGACCGCGCGCCGCAACGACGCCACCGACGCGAGTTGGGTGACCAGCAGATTCGGCCCGCCCCACAACCCTAAGTACGGTTTTGGCGTGGCCGACGCGAGCGCCGCGGTCAGCGCCGCGCGTGGCTGGACCTCGGTCGGCGGCGCGAGCGCGCTGAAGTCGTGCGGCCCGTATTCGCGCACACCCAACACCGCCCTCCCCGATGCGCTCGGCAGCAGTATCACCGTGCGCGAAGATGCAATCGCGGTAGGGGCCGATTGCACCATAACGAAGATCGAGTATGTGGAGGTCGCCGTTACCGCCAGCCATGCTTACGCGGGTGATCTGCGCATCAGGCTGGTGAGCCCGAACGGCCTGATCAGCGAACTGGCCAATGAACGCATTTGCGACGCGGCCTGCGGCAGCTATGACGACTGGCGCTTCGGATCGGCACGCCACCTCGGCGAACCGGCGGCCGGCAACTGGACATTGCGGGTCTCGGACGCCCAGCCGAACGATACCGGCACCTGGCAGGCCTGGGGCCTGCGCATCTGGGGACGCTGAATCATGACAATGCTAGTCAAAACAGCAACGACGGCCGCCCTGCTCGGCATGGCCAGCGCAGCCTGCGCGCAGCAGGTCTACTGGTACGACGGCGCAACCCGCAGGCCGCTGTGGGCCGAGACCGGGGTGCTCGCCGACTTCGCCAGCGGCGGGCGCGAAAAATCGCAGATCGTAAGGCCGGCGGCGCTGGTCAAGACCGATGGCGCACGCCACTCGCCGGTGTTCCGCGATCATGCGCAAGCGGGCGCGGCGAGCCGGGCGCTGCCAGGGGGCGTGCTGCTGACCTTCGCCCCGGGCACGGGCGAATCCGCCCGTCAGGCCGCGTTTGCGCGCCACGGCCTGACCGTGCTGCGCGACATCGGGCCCGGTAGCGGCAGTTATCTGGTGGCTTCGCCCGCCGGCGAAGCCTCGCTGAACCTGGCGAACAAGTTGTTCGAGAGCGGTGATTTTGCGGCGGCCTCGCCCAACTGGTGGCAGCCGCGCCAGCTGAAATAGCCGACCCGATGAGGCTCTCGGCGTTGAACGCCTAGCGCGGGCTCTCGAAGAACACGTAGTTGCTGCCGTAGTCGCTGATCTCGAAATACACCCGCTTCTCGCCGGGGTCCGACACCCCATTGAGGTTCTCGTCGAGGATGCCGTAACCGAAGCGATAAGGCCGCGGCTGCTGGTCATTGGTGCCCATGGCAGTGGACATCTTGTCGATCGACATAAATCGACGCACCAGTTTCTCGCCGGCGTAGACCTCCAGCACACCATTGGTGCCGGTCCAGTTCTGGATGCTGCGCTGGATCTTGTTCTGAGATTCCTGCGTGCAGGCGCTCAGCAGCAGGGCACCGGACATCACGATCCCCGCCGTCCGCACAAGCCTGCCGATAGAATGGGGTTCAACCATTGGCGCACTCCATGAAAAACGATTTACCCGTGACCATCAAGCGGCTGGACTATACCCCGTCATCTTATCGGGTCGAGTCGATTGATCTGACCCTGGAACTCGATGCGCACGCCACGATCGTGACGGCGGTGTCCGAACTGGCGCGAAACGCCTCGGCGACCGACGCTTCGCTGCATCTGACCGACGCGACGCTGCATCTGACCGAAGCAACGCTGCATCTTGACGGCGAAAACATCGAACTGCTCTCGGTATCGATCGACGGCCGCGAACTGACCGCCGCCGACTATCAGCTGAGCAGCGAACGCCTGAGCATCGCGAACGCACCCGATCGATTCACGCTGCGTGTGGTCAACCGGATCGACCCGGGCGCCAACAGCGAGCTGCTCGGGCTGTTCGTCTCGAACGACAATTTCTACACCCAGTGCGAAGCCGAAGGCTTTCGCCGCATCACCTATTTCCCCGATCGGCCGGACATCATGGCGCGCTACCGGGTCATGCTGATCGGCGATCGCGAGCGCCTGCCCGTGCTGCTGTCCAACGGCAATCTCATCGAGCAAGGCGACTGGCCGGCTGGCAGCGACGGCCGCCCCAGGCACTTCGCGCGCTGGGAAGACCCATTCCCCAAACCCTCGTACCTGTTCGCGGTGGTGGCAGGCCGCCTGGAGGTGACGCAGCGCCGGCTGAACACCGGCTCCGGGCGCGAAGTGCTGCTGCAGATCTGGGTCGAACCGGGCAACCAGGACAAGACCGGCCACGCGATGCAGTCGCTGGTGCGCGCCATCCGCTGGGACGAAGAACGCTTCGGCCTGGAACTGGATCTCGACCGCTTCATGATCGTCGCGGTCGGCGACTTCAACATGGGCGCGATGGAGAACAAGGGCCTGAACATCTTCAATACCAAATACGTGTTCGCCCACCCCAGCATCTCCACTGACGGTGATTTCGCGGCGGTCGAGGCGGTGGTCGGACACGAGTACTTCCACAACTGGACCGGCAATCGGGTCACCTGCCGCGACTGGTTTCAGCTCACGCTCAAAGAAGGCCTGACGGTCTTCAGGGACCAGGAGTTCTCGGCCGATATGCTGGCCGCCGAAGCCGCCTCGCCGCGGGCTGCTGCCAGTTCGCGGGCGGTCAAACGCATCGAAGACGTGCGCAATCTGCGGGCCGCGCAATTCCCGGAAGACGCCGGGCCGATGGCGCACCCGATCCGCCCCGATGCTTATCAGGAGATCAACAACTTCTACACCATGACCGTCTACGAGAAGGGCGCCGAAGTAGTCCGCATGCTGCAGACCCTGGTGGGTCGCGACGGTTTTCGACGCGGCATGGATCTGTACTTCAAACGCCATGACGGCCAGGCGGTCACCTGCGACGACTTCGTCGCCGCCATCGCCGATGCGAATGGCCGCAACCTCGCGCAGTTCGGCCGCTGGTATTCGCAATCGGGCACGCCGCGACTGTCCGCCACGGGGCGGTTCGATCCAGCAGCGCGCACCTACACCCTCGAGATCGAGCAGATCGCGCCGGGCGCAGACGGCCCGCTGCATGTGCCGCTGACGGTGGGGCTGATCAATGAACAGGGCCAGGATCTGGTCCTCCGTCTGGCCGACGAGCCAGTGACTGCGCCCGCGCGCACAGATGGCTCACGGGTGCTCGAGCTGACCAAGCGCCGTCATCGGTTTGTCTTCGTCGATGTGCCGACGCCGCCGATTCCGTCGCTGGCGCGCGACTTCAGCGCACCGGTGCTGATCGAGTTTGCCTACAGCGAACAAGATCTCGCCTTCCTGGCCGCCCACGACACCGACCCTTTCAACCGCTGGGAAGCGTCGCAGCGGTTGGCGATCGCCAGCCTGATGAACGCGCTGTCCGGCACCCCCGGTGCGCAGGCCGGCGCCACCTTGTCGCAGGCCTGGGGCCGTGCGCTGGCGGACGAAACCCTCGACCCGGCGTTTCGCGACCTGCTGCTTGCGCTGCCAGGCGAAGGGGTGATCGCCGAACAGCTGCTGGTGGTCGATCCGGGCGCGGTGCGCGCCGCCCGCAGCGCGCTGGCGCGCCATCTGGGCAAAGAACACCGCGCGGCACTGGCGGGCGCGCATCTCGCCCTCACGCCGCAGGCACCCTACGATCCCTCCGCGCTGCAGTCGGGGCGAAGGGCGCTGCGCAACCTGGCGCTCTGGTACTGGTCGATGGCGGGCGCCCGCGAGGCCTGGGCTGCAGCGGCCGATCAATTCGAGCGCAGCGACAACATGAGTGCCCGTCAGGGCGCGCTGGCCGCCCTGATAGCTGCTCACGCGCCGCAGGCCGAGGCCGCGCTGGCGCACTTTGCCACTGAGCTCGACCAGGAGCCGCTGGCAATGGACAAATGGTTCTCCATGCAGGCGACGATGCACCGCGCCCCGAATGGCGAGCCGGTGCTCGATCGGGTGCGTCGCCTGCTGTCGCACCCGGCGTTCTCGATGCGCAACCCCAACAAGGTCCGGGCCCTGATCGGCGGCTTTTGCGTCGGCAACATGGCCGAGTTCCACAGCGCCGACGGCTCGGGCTATCTGTTCTGGGCTGAAATGATCGGCGAGCTCGATCCGGTCAATCCGCAGATCGCGGCCCGGATCGCGCGTGCGATGGACCGCTGGCGAAAATTCACGCCCGACCGCCAGGCGCTGGCGCGCGCCGCACTCGAGCGGGTGGCCGCCCGCACAAACCTGTCGCGCGACGTGGCAGAAATCGTCGAGAAGTCCCTGGCTGCGGGTTAGTGTCCCGTCAATAATCCAGGCAACCGCACAGAACAACGGAGCAGCAGTCGATGAGCCGAATCAGCCTCACACAGTACCTGGTCGAAAAGCAGCGCGAAAAAGGCCTGATCCCCGGCGAATTGCGCCTTCTGCTGGAAGTGGTGGCGCGTGCCTGCAAGCGCATCAGCTACGCGGTCGGCAAGGGCGCGCTGGCTGGCATTCTCGGTGAAGCGGGCACCGAAAACATCCAGGGCGAATCGCAGAAGAAGCTCGACGTCATCGCCAACGAGACGCTGCTCGACGCCAACCTGTGGGGCGGGCACCTGGCAGCAATGGCTTCTGAAGAGATGGACCATCCCCATGTCATCCCCAATCGTTACCCGATGGGCGAATTCCTGCTGCTGTTCGATCCCCTGGACGGTTCTTCGAACATCGATGTCAACGTCTCGATCGGCACCATCTTCTCGGTGCTTCGGCTGCCCGAGGGCGTGAAAGATCCGCTCGAAGAACACTTCCTGCAGCCCGGCAGGCAGCAGATCGCCGCCGGGTACGCGGTCTACGGCCCATCGACGGTGATGGTGCTGACCGTGGGCGATGGCGTGGCCTGCTTCACCCTCGAGCGCGAAACCGGCAGCTGGTGGCTCTCGGAAGACCGCATGCAGATTCCGGTCGAAACCAGAGAATTCGCGATCAACGCCTCGAACGCGCGCCACTGGCATCCGCCGGTCCGGCGGTACATCGACGAACTGCTGGCCGGCAAGACCGGGCCGCGCGGGCAGGACTACAACATGCGCTGGGTTGCCTCGATGGTGGCAGACGTGCACCGCATCATGGTGCGTGGCGGGGTCTTCATGTACCCCGGCGACGCCCGCGAACCGGACAAACCCGGCAAGCTGCGCCTGCTCTATGAGGCCAACCCGATGAGCTTTCTGGTCGAGCAGGCCGGCGGCGCAGCCACCAATGGCCACACGCGCATTCTGGATCTGCAGCCGACCAAACTGCATGAGCGGGTGGCGGTATTCATGGGCTCACGCGCCGAAGTGGCGCACGTGACGAAATACCACAGCGACTGAAACCCGCGCGACTGAACTCAGACGGCCAGATCGATCCACACCAGTTTCATCGTCGTGTCCTGGGGATCGGTCTTGATGGTGAACCCGAGGTGGCGCATCAGCGCCAGCATCCGCGAGTTGGTCGACAGCACGAATCCCTCGATCCGGCGCAGCTTCTTGCGGCGGGCCGCTTCGATGATGGCGCGCATCATGGTCGAGCCCAGCCGCTTGCCCTGCCAGTCATCGGCGATCGCGATGGCGAATTCACAGCTGTCGCGGTCGATGTTGAGCAGATAGCGCACAACGGCCACGATGCGCTGCCCGTCGGGGGCCCGCGCGCCCTCAGCGGCCCCGGTCAGCGGGTCTGAGCCCGTCACCGCCACCAGCGCCAGTTCGCGGTCGTAGTCGATCTGGGTGTAGCGCACCAGCATGCGCGGCGGCAATTCCGCCAGCACCGAGATGAACCGGAAATAGCGCGACTCGGCCGACAGCGCCTTGACGAACGCCTGCAGACGATCGGCGTCCTCGGGCGCAATGGCACGCAGTGTGCAGCTGGCGCCATCGGGCGTGGTGAGCACGCGGGTGAGGTGCGACGGGTACGGCATGATCGCCAGATGGCTGTGCCGCGGCGGCGGCTCGCCCACCACCGGATCGAGCACCATCCGCGCATCGACCGCCAACAGTCCGTTCTCGTCGACGATGACGGGGTTGATATCCATCTCGGCGATCGAGGGCAGCTCGCAGACCATCTCGGAGACGGCCACCAGCAGCGCCTCGAGCGGCTCGAAATCGATCGCCGGCCCAAACAGCGGGTCGCGAAACACGCCGATATACAACTCACGGCCATGGCGGCCGCGCCGCATGGTCTGCAAGGTCACGCCGTCGATGCGGGCGCCAGGCTGTGCCCGGGCGACCGCGGCGAGGATCTCGCCATACTGCTCACGCACTTCGGCGGCGTTGCGCACGTTGAGCACCACGCCGCCGACATCGCTCTTGTGCGAGACATCGGCGGCGTTGATCTTCATGACGACCGGAAAGCCCATCCGTTCGGCGATCGCAACAGCCTCCTCTGGTGAGCGGGCGAGCATCGTGGCGGTCACCGGCACATGAAAGGCGGTGAGCAGGGCCTTCGATTGCATCTCGCTCAAGACGACGCGCTGCTCGGTCAGCCAGTCGGCGATCAGCGCCCGCGCCCCGTCCAGATCCGGAGGCTCGAGGTTCGACAATGCCAGCGGTGTCTGCTGCAGCAGGCGCTGATTCTGATGAAAGTTCGCGACGATCGCATAGGCGTCGATCGCGGCTTCCGGCACCGAATACACCGGCACGCCGGCGGCGGCCAAAAGCCGCGCAAGCGGGCGCATGCCACGGTCGCCCATCCAGCACGCGAACACCGGTTTGCGCAGCCTGGTGACCTCGTCGATCACGCGCCGGGTGATCGCGTCGCCATCGATCCCGGTGACTGGCGCGAGCATCACCAGCACGCCGTCGATCTCACGATCGGCGGCCAGCGCTGCCAGCGCATTGCCGTAGTTCTCGGCCGACGCACTGGCGCGCAGGTTCAGGGGATTGGCCAGCGCGCACCCCGGCAGGGCCTGCGCGAGCGTGCTCAGTGTCGGCGCCGACAGGCGCGCCAGGTCGATATCCGCCTCGGCACCCAGCGACACCACCAGCGAAAAGCCAACTGCCGAATCGGCCACCCACTCGAGCACGGCGCCGTTGATCACGCCCGACTGCGATACCAGCGCCACATTGCCGCCATTGGGCAGAGGCCCCATCCGCCCGGCATTGAGCCGCAGCGCC
>JAYVOV010000109.1:0-2482 GCA_043757735.1 Burkholderiaceae bacterium | reverse complement strand
TGCGCCTGCGGCCGTTCCCGCGCCTGCCATCAGTCGAGCAGGCTCGCAGGCACTTCGACCGGCATCACCAGCAATACCTGCGCGAAGGCTTTGGCGAGATTGTCGGTCCGCAATGACGCCATACCCCCGCCACCCAGCACATCGCGAAGCAGGAAATTCATGGCATCGAGCCCTGGCAGATCGAAACGCTCGACCCCGCTGGGCTGGTTATGCGCAAAATGCGCGGCCACCCGCTCGGGGGTCAGCCATGACGACAGGTAGGGCAGATATTCAGGGCGACGTGCGATGACGCCGATGTTGGCCTTGTTGCCTTTGTCGCCAGAGCGGCCGTGCGCCAGTTTCAGCAGCGGCACCGTGCGCGTGGGCTCACCGGCCGTGCTGTTCGCGCCAGCAAAAACCAGGGCTGGTGGCAGGCTCGCGGCGTCTAGCGCCACCCCAGGCGGCACGCCGATGACGATGCGCCGCCCATCGACATCAATCTCGATCGGCACCTCCTGCTTGTCGATCAGAAACGAAAACAGCCTGACCACCGGAGTGGGCGTTGGCCGCCCGCCCGAGAGCCCGGTCGTGCCGGGGGCCATCGACGTGCCGGCCGGAGCGAACTCGCGTGCGAACAGGTCCAGACTGGCTTTGGCCGGACCACGTACCGCGATCTTGAGAACCACCTCGCGCGTGTCTGGCCGCGCCGAAGCGCCGAACATGTCTTCCGCGCCGAGCAGCTCGATGCGCGTCTCTGAATAAGCCGGCAGACCCAGCGCCGCGAGCATTTTAGAAGTGCGATTCAAGATGGTCTCACCGGTACGCCGCGCTTTTGCAGCCGCGTCGTGGCCGCCGATCACCAGCAGAGCCATATTGCGGAATCCATCGGCGAAGGTCGCACTGACTTTGTAGGTGGGCGTGGGCGCGCGCCCCGTCGCACCGGTCACGCGCACTCGGTGCTCGCCCACCTGCGCGAACTTCACCTGCGTGAAGTCGCAACAGACATCGGGCACCAGATAGGCGCGCGGATCGCCGATTTCATAGACCAGCTGCTCGGCAACAGTTGCGGTCGTGACCAGCCCTCCGGTGTTGACGGGTTTGGTGATGATGAACGACCCATCGGAGCGCGCCTCGACGATCGGGAAGCCGATGTTCTCCCAGTCGGGCACGGTATCCCAGTCAGTGAACAGGCCGCCGGTGCACTGCGCACCGCATTCGATCAGGTGGCCGGCCAGCGTTCCTTGAGAGAGCTTGTCGTGCTCGTCGTCTTGCCAGCCGAACTCATGCATCAGAACTCCGAGCGTCACCGCGGAATCCACGCAGCGCCCGGTGATCACCACGTCGCAACCTTCATCGAGCGCACGTGCAATGGGAATGGCACCCAGATAGGCGTTGACGCTCACAAAGGCGGGCGGCATTGCCACGCCGCTGAACATCTCTCGGGTATCGCGTTCACGCAGCGCCGATATCTGCGCCGATATTTCATCGCCCAGCACGACGCCGATCCGCAAGGGCACGCCCAGCGCCTGCGCGACCCTGGCCAGGGCATCGCGACAGGCCAGCGGATTCACACCGCCCGCATTGGCCACCACGCGAATCTTTCGCGCAACCAGATCGGGCAGCAGCGACTTCATCGTGATGTTCACGAAATCGGTGGCGTACCCGGCAGCAGGGTCCTTGAGCCGCTGACTGGCGAGAATCGACATCGTGACCTCGGCCAGGTAGTCGAACACGAGGTAGTCGATCTGCGCGCCACGCACCAGTTGCGGCGCCGACATCGCGGTGTCGCCCCAGAAGCCCGACGCGCCACCTATCCTCACCACACGATCATTCATTTTCGTCTCCCTGTCTGTTTGAGGCTCGCTTCGAGCCGGTCGATTCGTTTCACCAAGAGGTCAAGCGGCGGCTCGGCAGGCTTGGCAGCCCAGCCATCGAGCAGCATGCCCACGATTGAATCCGCGATCTTTGCCGGATCGAAAACACGCTGCCGCCCGCGCTCATTGAAGGTCCAGTGTTCGAGCCCGCCAAACACCAGATCGCGCGCCAGCGCGGCATCGAGGTCGGCCCGCAGCTCGCCTCTTGCCACGCCGTCAGTCAGGGTCTGCAGCAGAAATCGGCTGTAACGGCGATTCAGTGCGTGCAGTTTGGAGCCGAAATAAGCGCCATGGCCACGAGACTCGCGCACGATCACCGAGCCGATGCCGGGATCGTCCAGCGATATCTGCAGATGGCGCGCGACCAGAAAGCGCAGGCGGTCGCGAGTCCCTTGTATCGAAGCGAATCGCGGCTCGATGTCTTCGATCAGAGCATCGAAAAAGGCGGCCAGCACGCCGTCGAAGAGTTCGCGTTTGCTGCGGAAGTAGGTGTAGATCGTCCCTTCGACGCAACCGGCGCGGGCGGCGATGTCGCTGATCGATGCCTCGTCATAGGGATGCAGTGCGAACACTTCACGCGCCGCCGTCAAGATCTCGCTGCGACGCGCCGATTTGCGGCGCCGCGGCAG
>JAYVOV010000108.1:0-9153 GCA_043757735.1 Burkholderiaceae bacterium | reverse complement strand
TGATGCTGGTCGGCGCGCACCGACGAATAGAGCATTTCGCGAATCGGCTCGAGCGTCGAGTAGGGGATGCAGATGTGCATCGCGCCGCCGGCTTCGCCGATCTCGATGTCGAAAGTGGTGGTGACCATGATTTCGGACGGGGTCGCGATGTTGGCGAACTGGGTGTGCATCTCCGATCGGACATATTCAAACGTGATCGGGTAAACGCCCTCCCACGCCTTGCGGTATTCCTCGGCGATGACCTCGACCATGCGCAGAATGATGCGCTGCTCGGTGGCGGAAAAATCACGACCTTCGATGCGGCTGTGAAATTTGCCCGTGCCGCCGAACAGGTTGTCGATGACGGTGAACACCAACGCCGGCTCGCAGATCACCAGCGCGCTGCCGCGCAGCGGGCGCACCTGCATGATGTTGATGTTCGTCGGCACCACGATGTTGCGCAGGAATGCGCTGTACTTCTGCACCTTCGACTGGCCCACCGATATCTCGGGGTTTCGTCTCATGAAGTTGAACAGACCGAGACGGATGTTGCGTGCGAAGCGTTCGTTGATGATCTCGAGCGTGGGCATGCGCCCGCGCACGATGCGCTCCTGCTTGCCCAGGTCGTAGAGCCGCGTGCCGGAGGGCTCTTCGGCAGCTTGTGTCGGCGTTTCGCCATTGACACCGTCGAGCAGGGCATCGACTTCTTCTTGCGACAGGAATTGATCGGCCATGGCTACTGGATGATGAATTGCGCAAAGTGGACGGCCTCGATCGGGTTGGGGTCCGAGCGGCGGTTCTTGCGTTTTTTAGGCTGTTTGTCGGCCTCGGCCTCGACCTTGCTCGACCTGGCCGCTTCTTTAGGGTTCGGGTCCTTGGCCTCGGCCTTCGCATCTGGTTTTTCGTCAGCCGCGCGCGGATCGGCTTTCACCTTGGTCTTGCGCGGTTTTTCGTCTTCGTCTTGCTCTGACGGCTCCCAGCCGAGCTGCACGCCCGCTGCGGCCGCGATCTCAGCGCCGAGCCGCTCCTTGCCGGGAACCGTGAGCAGATCCCTGGTGAGCTTGGAGGACAGCAGCATCAGCACCGCATTGCGCACGGCGGGCATCTGCGCAGTGAGATCGGTGCTGACCTTCGCATCCGCCACTTCGAGCACCACCGCTACCTGCAGGAACCGTTCGCCGCCCTCGTCGGCCAGATTGACGGTGAACGGGTCGAGACTGGCGAAGGTCTTCACCTTGCTCTTGGCCTTGACGACCGGCTTGTGGTCATCCTCGGCATCGGCCGATGCGTCGTGCTTCGGTTTCATCAGGAAGAACCAGCCTGCGCCGCCGCCGCCGGCCAGCAGCAGGACTGCAGCGATGATGATGATCAGCCCTTTTTTACCTTTTTTGGGCTTGGCTTCGCCATCTTCTTTCTTCTTGACATCTGGCATGCTGGCTCCGTCAGGCAGGGCTTGAATGAGCCCCGATGACGTCGATTATTCGGACGCCGGGTGAATACCATTAGCCGGAATAGAGGGAGTGGTGCTGGCCTGATGCGGCTTAGCGATCGGCCGCGCCAGGCAACAGCGAGTCAGGCCGAAGGGTCAGGCGAAGAGGTCGAGCAAGCCCTGGGGGGGGGCGGGGCGGCGAATCGGCGGCTGGCCCGATGCGGTCGATCCGATCGACGGCTGCGACTGGCCGCCGGGCTGTCCGCGCGAGCCGGATTCTTGATTCGAGCGACCGCTCGTCGAAGCGTCGGTGGCGCTGCCGTTGACGCTCGCCTGAGCGAGCTGCAGCCCGTGCTCGGCCAACATCGCGCGCAGCAGCGGCAGGGATTGTTCGATGGCGGCCCGAGTGTCCGGCTGTGTTGCCGAAAAAGCGATGCTCGCACTCTCGCCGGAAAGCGACAGTTCGATGCGGATCGGCCCGAGTTCGCGTGGCGATAAGGTGATCTCCGCCCGGTCGATGCCGCTCAGCAGGGCGTCGCTGACCTGTCCGGCGAGGTGTTCCTGGAAAGCTGGTTCATGCAGTGGCCAGGGATTCTCCAGCCGTGCCGGCGCCGGGGCGACTGAACTCGCGGGTGTCGGCGTGGCATTGGCCTGCATCAGCTGGGCGGCGAACCCCAGATTCGCGCTGGCCGGCGCCTCGCTGGTAGCCGCGCCGGCTGTGGCGCCGCGCATTTCGGCGATCGCGTCGAGCAGCTGGCTGGCCTGGGTGCGAGCGTCTTGACTGCCGGGTCGAACGGCTTCGGCATCCAGCCTGGCGCTCTGGTCGCGCCATTCGATGGCGGTGGTTGTGCCCGGCAGAGCGCGCCCCGCCTGTGCCGGGGTCGGCGCGGCTGGATCACGGCTCGAGACGACGGCAGTCGCGCCGTGCCCCTTCGATGGGCGCGGTGCCTGGCCTGCGACTGCTTCAGCGACGCTTGCGACGACGGTGCCGAACGGCAGTTTCGATGCCTCTGGCTCGAGCGCCCGTGATCCGTTCGGTCCGATACCGGCGTCGGCCGGGATCGCACGAGCGGAGGCAGGACGGATCGCCGTCTGAGTGGCAATACCCTGATTGTCGATGCCCAGGTCCGGGAACCTGTCGACTGGCGGGAGGCTGCCGGGCAAGGCCGGCTGCTGGGCGCTGCTGGGGCCTGCCTGAGTATCGCGGATCAACTTTGCCGCCTGCGTGCCAGTCGATGACGGGGCGGTGGTTTCAGAGGCCGGAGTTTCGGCAGGCGAGGGGGCGGACGACATTGCGCCGGCCGGCGCGCTCGCGGCCAGCGCGGTTGCGATCGGCGCGCTTGCGATCGGCGCGGCGCCGATGGCGGGCGCTCCGGGCGCCGCTGCCGGGATCGACACGGCTTGCTTTGAGGCACCCTCGAGCCGTTCGTCGGCACTTTGTTTGTCTTCGCTGGCGGACTTTGGCGCTGTCCGCTGGCCGGTCACCTTGCCGTCTGGCGTCCTCGGTGCGGCAGAGCGATTTGACCCGCTCATGGCAGCCGACGGGCCGCTCGCAGCAGACGCGTCGGCATCGCGAGCAGCCGCCGCGGACACTTCGAGGTTCTTGCGCTCGGCGTTGCGCCGGTCGGTGAGTTGTGCCGATCCGGCGTCGCGTGCCAGTAGCGCCGCCTGCGTCCGCTGATTCCTGACTTTGTTTTCGATCTCACGGTCGACCTGGCGCCGCGAGCGCGTCATCCGTTCGCTCTTGGCTGCGTCGTCCTGGTTGCCGATCATCCGCTTGGTCTCAAGCGCCGTATCGCTATCCGCGCCACCGCGCTGCGTGCCGTCTGGCCTCATAGCCGCGGCCCCTGGCTGCGCTGCGGCGGCCCGTCCGGTCTCGAGATTGCGCTGCTCGCGCACGGCATCCAGCAGGTTGCCGAAAGCGCCGTTTTCAGCGTTTGCAGCAGGGCGGGTCAGGAAAGCGGCGCCAGGGGCGGCGTGGCGAAGTTCTTCAATCATGCTTGGCTCCAGTGCGGCGGGTACGAAAATATGCCTGCGCCGCGAACTCGTCGGTCTGCTTTTGTTCGTAAGATTCCTGGCGGCGCAACTGCTCGGATTCGCGGCGCGACACGAGTGTCTCCAATGCCTTCAGGCCGCGCTGCCGTTCGAGCAGCGCAAGTCGCTGCTGTTCGCGGCGCTGATTCAAGTGGTCGAGCAGCGAGTCCTGCTCGCCAATGGCCCGCCCCAGCTTGTCGACGAATGCTTCGTGCACGCGAACGCGCAGCGTGTCTGTCGGGTTCCTGGCGGCCTTGGGCGAGCGGCTCTCGTAGTCGTTGCGATAGTCCCCGAGCATCTTCAATGTGCTGGCAGCGGCGTCGACATCACGTTGCGCCTGTGCGGCAATGCCGGCGACGCGATCGCGTTCGCGTCGGCGCAGGTCGATCAGCAGCGACATCGCGGTCTGACGCGTCATCGATCGCCGCCGGGCCCGAGGAGGGCTTCGAGATCGTTCAACGAGGTCTGCAGGTCGCAGCACTCGTTCATCGGCTGCTGCAGCATGTGCGCGATCCGCGGAAACATCGTGATCGCCAGGTCGGTCTCGTGATCGTGCCCGGCCACATAAGCGCCAACCGAAATCAGATCGCGGCTGCGCTGGTAGCGTGACCACATGCCCTTGACACGCCGTGCCAGGGCCATGTGCTGATCGGTGGTCACGTTGTGCATCACCCGCGAGATCGACTGCTCGATGTCGATTGCCGGATAGTGCCCGCTGTCGGCGAGCGCCCGGGTGAGGACGAAGTGGCCGTCCAGGAACGAGCGCGCGGCGTCGGCGATCGGGTCGTTCTGATCATCGCCTTCGGCCAGCACCGTGTAAAAGGCGGTTATCGAGCCATGGCCGTCGGTGCCATTGCCGGCGCGCTCGACCAGCAGGGGCAGCCGTGCGAACACCGATGGCGGATAGCCTTTGGTGGCCGGCGGCTCGCCAATGGCCAGAGCCACTTCGCGCGCGGCCATCGCGTAGCGGGTGAGCGAGTCCATCAGCAGCAGCACATGGCGGCCCTGCTCGCGGAAGTATTCGGCGATCGCGGTCGCGTAGACCGCACCCTGCATGCGCAGCAGCGGCGGACAATCTGCTGGGGCTGCGACAACAACCGAGCGCCGCCGACCCTCTTCGCCCAGGATATCTTCGATGAACTCCTTCACCTCGCGGCCCCGTTCTCCGACCAGACCGACCACGATCACATCGGCCGCGGTGAACCGCGCCATCATGCCCAGCAGCACGCTCTTGCCGACGCCTGCGCCGGCGAACAGTCCGAGGCGCTGCCCGCGGCCTACGGTCAGCAGGGAATTGATCGCCCGCACCCCGGTATCCAGTGGTACCCGCACCGGTTCGCGGTCCATGGCGTTGATCGAGCGGCGTTGAATCGGTTCACTGCGTACGTTGGTCAATGCCGGTCCGCGATCCAGCGGTTCGCCGCGGGCATCGACGACGCGTCCGAGCAGCCCGTCGCCGATCGGCAGGTGGCGCATGCGATCGGTGGTTCGACGCATGGGATGCGAATCAATGCCCAGCCCGGGCGCGCGTACCGGCGCGTCGATCGGGGTCACGCGCGCACCGGGGGACAAGCCGGCCACCTGGTCGGTCGGCATCAGGAACAGTCGCTCGTCGCCGAACCCGACCACTTCGGCTTCGACGCTCGAGGATTCGCCTGAGCCGCTGCTTTCGACCCGACAGATGGCACCAACCGGCAGGCGCAGACCGGTCGCTTCGAGTACCAGCCCGGCGGCGCGGATGAGCCTGCCGTGAACGGCGATCGGTTGCGCATGCAGCGCCAGGCCACGGGTTCGCGCGAGCATATGGCTGAGCGCTTCGGGCATCGCGGCTGCTTCGATACAAGTGCTGGTCATGGGGTTCCCGGCTTGTCGAAGGACGATTCGGGACGTCCGATCGAGGCCAGCACGCGCTGCCAGCGGGTGCCCAGCGTTGCGTCTATCTCGGCGCTCGCCGACGTGATTCGGCAGCCGCCCGCCTGGATGGCGGGATCGGACACCAGGCGCGCGGCGCGGCTGGCGAGCACCGGCGCCAGTGTCGAGCCAAGCAGATCGGCGTCGTCGGGGTTGACGTGCAGCGAGAATGCCGCGCGCTCGTCGATGAGGCTGGCGATCGCCTCGCGCACCACCGATTCGATGTGTCCGGGGTCCAGCTTCAATTGCGAACCGATCACCTGGCGGGCGACTTCGAGCGCGAGGTCGATCGTCTGCCCGGCAATGTCGTCACGCACCACTGCGAGCGCAGCGCTCATGCCGTCGTGCAGTTCGCCGGTGCGGCGGGCGAACTCCTCGGCAATCGCCTGCAGGCGGTTGCCCTGATCCTGGTTGAACTGCTGCCGGGCGGCTTCCGCGCCACGCCGCATACCTTCTTCCAGGCCGCGCTGGTAGCCGTGTTTCCAGCCGGGCGGTGGACCCTCGTCTTCGCGGCCGGCATGGCGTCCGGCATGGCCAGACGCGCCTTTGCCTTGGCGAAGTTCGTCGAGCTTGAACTCGCGGATCTCGGTGACGTCGGCGGCGCCGATGATCCTGCTAGACGAAGCCATCGTCGCCGCCTCCCGCCAGTGCTATCTGGCCTTCGTCGGACAGTCGGCGGACGATTTTCAGAATTTCCTTCTGCTGCGCTTCGACCTCCGAAACACGCACCGGGCCCTTCGAGTCCAGGTCCTCGCGCATGGTTTCCGCGGCACGCTGGCTCATGTTCTTGAAAATCTTCTCGCGCAGGTCCGGGTCGGCGCTCTTCAGGGCGATCACCAGCGAGTCGCTCTGCACCTCGCGCAGCACCGCCTGAATGCCTTTGTCGTCGAGCTTGTTCAAGTCGTCGAATGTGAACATCTGGTCGAGGATCTTCTGCGCCAGATCGGGGTCGGATTCGCGGATTGATTCGACGATCGCGGCGTCCTGGCTGCCGCCCATGAAATTGAGAATCTCGGCAGCGGTCTTGGAGCCACCAAGCTTGGCTTTTTTCAGCCGATCGCCGCCTGCCAGCACCTTGGAAAGCACGTCGTTGAGCTCGCGCAGCGCATTGGGCTGGATGCCGTCGAGCGTGGCAATGCGCAGCATGACTTCGTTACGGGTGCGTTCGTTGAACTGCTGCAAGATGCCGCAGGCATGGTCGCGTTCCAGGTGAACCAGGATCGACGCGACGATCTGCGGATGCTCGTTTCGGATCAGTTCGGCAACCGAACCCGCATCCATCCATTTCAGACTCTCGATGCCGGAGACATCGCCGCCCTGAAGTATTCGATCGATCAACAGGCCCGCCTTGTCTTCGCCCAGCGCGCGAGTCAGGACATTGCGGATGTAGGTGTCGGTGTCGTCGACCAGGGTGCTCTGGTCGGCAGACTCCGCCCGGAAGCGTTCGAGCACCTCGGCGACCTTGTCATTCTTTGTGCTTCGAACGGTGGCCATGGTTTCACCGAGGCGCTGCACCTCCTTTGGGGTGAGGTGCTTGAACACCTCGGAGGCCGAGTCCTCGCCCAGGGCGAGCAGCAGGATGGCGCTGTCGAGCAGTCCGTCATCAGGCATCTGTCAACCTTCCTTGGCGACCCAGCCGCGCACCACGTGCGCCACTGCTGACGGGTTCTCGCGAGCCATTTTCAGGATCGCTTCGTTGGGGTTGGGCAGGGCAGTGCCGGCAGCCTGCGCGCTCGAACCGCCAGGCGCGGGCAGCGCGAGATCGTTTTCAACCGTCGCGCTCAGGCGGGGCTGCATCGGCGGCAGTGGTGGCGGCTTGGGCGCCAGCGCCTTGATCGAAGGCCGGACGACCGCGAAGATCACGATCATGGCCAGCAGCAGCAGGCCGATGTAGCGCGCGCCCTCCTTGGCCATGTCGATCATTTCGGGCTGCTTCCAGAGCGGCAGCTCGGGCTCCTTGAGCACTTCGTCGCGCGAGAAGGGTGCGTTGACAACGTTGATCGAGTCGCCGCGGTCCTTGGCGAAGCCGATGGCCTCGCGCACGAGCGCGTTGACGTTTTCGATCTCCGGGGCGGCCAGTGCGACCAGGGTCACCTTGCCGTCCGGCGCAGTCACCTTCTTGTGGTTGACCACCACCGCGGCGGTCAGGCGCTTGACGAGGCCGCTGCCGGCGCGGGTGACTCGAACCGTCTTGTCGACCTCGAAGTTGGTGGTCGCCTCCTTGCGGGCAACTCCCCCGGCCTGCGCGCCGCCCTGTCCGGCCGCCTGCGGAGTCTGCGCGGCGGCGTTCGCCGGCGCGGTGGCCGCGGCCGGCGGCTGGTTCGACATTGCGCCGGGAACACCCTGTGTGGCCTGGCCGCTGCCGTCCTTGGACTCCAGAGTCTGCATGCTGCGGATCGCCGCGGGCTCGGTGCCCTGATTCGGCTTGAACTGCTCGGCCGTCTGCTCGCTCTGGGTGAAATCGACGTCGGCGCTGACCTGGGCGCGCACGTTGTCGCGACCATAGATGGGCTCGAGGATGGACAGGATACGTTGGATGTGGCCGCTCTCGATCTGGCGGATGTAGTTGAGCTGTCCGGGGTCGAGCCCAGGCGAGGCGGAATCCCCGTTGGCCGAGAGCAGGGCGCCAGTCTGATCGATGATGCTGACCTGCCTGGGGTTGAGATCGGGAATGGAGGAGGCGACCAGGTGAACGATGCCGGCGACCTGAGCGCGGTCCAGCATGCGGCCGGGATGCAGATTCAGCAGGACCGAGGCCGATGGTTTCTGCTGGTCGCGCATGAATCCGTTCTGCGCCGGCAGGGCGAGATGGACCCGCGCGCCCTGGACCACCGGCAGCGCTTGAATCGAACGAGCGAGTTCGCCTTCCAGGCCGCGCTGGAAGTTCAGACGCTCCTGGAACTGGGTGATGCCGAAGCGCTGATTCTCCATCAACTCGAATCCGACAGTGCCGCCGCGTGGCAGACCCTGCGACGCCATCTTCAGGCGTGCATCGTGCACCTGGTTGGCCGGTACCAGGATCGCGCCGCCGCCTTCCGCGTATTTGTAGGGTACGTTCATCTGCGACAGCGAAGCGACGACCGCGCCGCCGTCCTTGTCCGAAAGATTCGCGAACAGCACTTTGTAGTCGGGCGTTCGGACCCACATCACCGAAGCCACCGCGATTGCGATCAGGGCGGCAACACCGATGCCCAGGAAGGCCATGTGCCTGACCGGGAGCGCTGCGAACCCGGTTGCGGCAGGCGGCGCGTTTGCGTTGTCGGTCGTAGTGTCCATGCAGGGCTGAAGCCTAGGAGGGGTGTGAATCCATTCTGCAGAGAACTTGAGCCTTTCGAACCCGGAAATAGCGCGGTGATGCATCGCTATTTCGGGACTGCCTGCTTCTGGAAAGGGCTAAAGTTTTTCAAATCCCTCAAGGAGCGACATCAATGGATCTGAAAATGTTGCAGGGCGTGGCCGCCGCTGGCGTGTCGGGTCTGGGTCGTGCAGCACCGGGTGCTGCGGCGCCGGGCGGCGCTGCCGGTTTCGCCAAGGCGCTCGATTCGGCGCTGAAGACAGTGAGTTCGCTGCAGCAGGACTCGACCAGCCTTCAGAAGCAATATCAGATGGGCGCCGACTCAGTGAGCCTCGAGGACACCATGGTGGCGATGCAAAAGGCCCAGGTTGGCTTTCAGGCGGCGGTGACGGTGCGCAACAAGCTGGTGTCGGCGTATACCGACATCATGAATATGCAGGTGTAACGCGCTGGCCCGGGATTCGGCTCGCACAGCCTCCCGGTCCTGTTCAGACGCGTCCGCGGC
>JAYVOV010000107.1:0-9153 GCA_043757735.1 Burkholderiaceae bacterium | reverse complement strand
GGTGCCAGGTCACCGCCTTCCAGCCGTCGTGCCAGATGCCGCGATGACCCAGCATCTCGAAATACTGAGTGTGTTTGCGAGTGGGCGCCTGCGCAGCGTCGAAGCTGTAGGCCAGGCTTGTGCCTTCCAGCGGCTGCTGGGTCACGCCGTTGATGGCCTGCGGCAACGGCACACCGGTGATCTCGAGCACCGTCGGCGTGATGTCGCAGACATGATGAAACTGATGCCGGATACCGCCACGGTCGGTGATGCCTTTGGGGTAGTGCACGATCAGCGGGTCGCGCACGCCACCGCCGTGCGTGTTCTGCTTGTAGCGCTTGAGCGGCGTGTTGCCTGCCATCGCCCAGCCCAATGGATAGTTGTTGTTCAGGTGCCCCTGGCCGATCTCCTCCAGGTGCGGCAGGTTTTCAGCCAGCGTGTCGCGCACACCATTGAAATAGCGCAGCGCGTTAACAGTGCCGAACGGTGAACCTTCCTGGCTTGCACCGTTGTCCGAGATGAGCGCGATCACAGTGTTTTCGAGCTTGCCGGCAGCCGCCAGGTAGTTCACGAGGCGACCGATCTGCAGGTCGGCGTGCTCGAGCATGCCGGCGAACGCAGCCTGCAGGCGGACTGCAAAACGACGTTCGTCGGCGCTCAACTCGTCCCAGGCCTTCACACCCGAATTGCGCGGTGGCAACGGCGTTTTCTCGGGCACGATCCCGATGGCCTTCTGACGGGCCAGGCGCTCGGCACGTGTGAGGTCCCAACCCTTTTCGAACACCGACACGTATTTGTCGATGAACGATTTCGGCGCGTGATGCGGGGCATGCTGCGCGCCCATGCACATGTAAAGAAAAAACGGCTTGTCAGGCGTGATCGTCTGCTGCTGGCGCACCAGACCGATCGACTGATCGACGATGTCCTCCGACAGGTGATAACCCGCGCGCTCGGGCGCTTCGATGTGGTGATTGTCGAGCACCAGTTCGGGGTGCCACTGATTGGTCTCGCCTTCCAGGAAACCATAGAAGCGGTCGAAGCCGCGCTGCAGGGGCCATTGATCGAAGGGCCCGGCCGACGAGGTCTCGAACGTGGGCGTGAGATGCCATTTGCCGGTCGCGAAGGTGTTGTAACCCTGCAGACGCAGCATCTCGGCCAGCGTGCCGGCGCTCTTGGCGATGCGTCCGCGCATGCCCGGAAACCCGAGGTCCCAGTCGGCCAGACCACCCATGCCCACGGAGTGATGGTTGCGCCCTGTCAGGAGCGCCGCGCGCGTGGGCGAGCACAAGGCGGTGGTGTGAAAGTTGGTGTAGCGCAGGCCGCCCGCGGCCAGCGCGTCGATGTTCGGCGTTGCGATCTCCGAGCCATAACAGCCCAGGTCCGCAAAGCCCAGGTCATCGAACACGATGTAGACGACGTTCGGCGCACCCACCGGTGCGGTGGCAGGCTGCGGCCAGAAGGGCTGCGATTCATCGGTGGTGTGGCCAATGACGGCGCCGGGGTTCGGTTCACTGTTCGGTCTGCTCATCTCGTCTCCTCGTTTGTCGGACGCGGCTCGTTCGCGGCGCATCTGAAACCCGTATGGCCGGTCGTGGCCGAAGGGTCATTGCCGCTGCGGGCGGCTGCCCGATATCGATAACAATAGCTCTCGTGACACAGATAGCTGCCACCGCGGATGACGCGGCGCACGCCCGAGAACGGCCCGCACGGCGCCCGTTGCGGCATGGCGCTCTGTTCGATACCAAACCAGTCGGCACACCATTCCCACACATTGCCACACATGTTGAACAGCCCGCAGGCGTTTGGTGCGAAGGCATCCACCGGCGCCGTGCCGTAGTGGCCGTCCTCGACGGTATTGACTGCGGGAAAACGGCCCTGCCAGATATTGCAGCGATGAACACCATCCGGGGTCAGGTCGTCGCCCCATGGATAGCGCCGTCTCTGCAGGCCGCCGCGCGCCGCGTATTCCCACTCGGCCTCGGTCGGCAGGCGGGTGCCGGACCACCGGCAATAGGCCATCGCGTCGTGCCAGCTGATGTGCACCACCGGATGATCGAGCCGCGAGTCGAGCGCCGACCCCGGTCCTTCAGGGCGATGCCAGCAGGCGCCAGGCACTTCGCGCCACCAGGGGGATTCGAGCACACCGCGGGTTGGTTCGAAGTCGTCGGCCAGCAGGCCGGCAAAGACGAAGCTGCTGCCGATTTCTTCAGCCAGCGTCACGAAACCGGTATCGACGATGAACCGCGCGAAGTCACGGTTGCTGACCGCGGTCGGGTCGATGCGAAACGGCGCCAGCCAGACCAGGCGCTCGGGCGCCTCGCCGTCGCCCGGCTCGCCCTCGTCGGCGTCGCTGCCCATGCGGAACTCGCCGCCCGGCAGCGAAACCATCTCGCGCATGCCGCGCATCGCGACGGCGCCGCGCTCCAGCACCGCGGTTCGCGCCAGCAGGTCGAGCATTCCTGCGTCCGCCGATGGGTCCAGCAGCCCGGCGCAGGCGCTCGTCCGCGTCTGGTGTGGACAACAACCGCTTCGCGTCGGACTCGTCATCACACCCGCCTCTGCGCTGCTACCGGCTGCGCACCAGGCGCCCGGGACGGGCACCGGTATCGCGATCGGATCGCCGGGTCTGAACCCCGTTCACAAAGCAGGCCACATACCCGCTCGCCGGCTGCAGCAGCCGGGCGCCACCCGCCGGCAGGTCGCGGTGCAGTTCGAGCGCGCCCAGCGACAGACGATCGAGATCGATCACATTGATGTCGGCCCGCTGGCCAACCACCAGCGCACCGCGGTCGGCAAGCCCGAAGAGTCTGGCATTGCGCAGCGTCTGCCGGTGCACGACCCGCTCGAGCGGCAGACGCCGGCCGCGCTGGCGATCGCGCACCCAGTGCGTGAGCATGAATGTGGGTGCCACCGCATCGAAGATCACGCTGACATGCGCGCCCGCGTCGCTCAGCCCGCTGACGGTGAGGTCGCTCATCTGCATCTCGTACAGCGCGTCGTGGTTGTAGTCGCTGTAGTTGGTGAAGAAGCGCAAAACGAAGTCGCGGCCATCGCCGCCGGTCAGGAAATCGTACAGATACGACTCTTCATTCTGGCCCGCCGCCGCGGCGCGCGCCGCAAACGACTGGTCGGGCATCGGCTCGCAATCATGGATGTCCTTGAGCGCGAAGGTCTGCGGGTAGTTGGGCTTCGCGAAAGCCACCACGTTTTCCATCTTGCCCGGCTGCGTATGCGCCAGGTTTTCCTGCGCCAGGATAGCCGCCTTGATTTCAGGTCGGCGCAGCTGTTCAAGGCGCTGCGCGAGCGGCAGGTGACGCAGCGCCAGGTATGCCGGCCGGCGCATGAAGCTGTGATAGGTGTCGAGGCTCATCACGATGGCGGTGGGCCGCACACCCACCTGCGGATAGAGCTGCGCACCGGCCTGATTGAGTTCGCCGACACGCACCAGCACCTCGCGCCACAAGTCTTTCCACTCATCGACCTGCATCAGCGTGAAGGTGAGCGGGCGGCCGCTCTCGCGCGAGGCGCGGCCCATCAGGTCGACCTCGCTCAGCAGCGAATGACGCTCGCCGCCCAGCAGCGGCGCGCTGCCGATGGTGCTCGAGGGAATCATCTGGAACACGCCTCGGCCGGCAGTTTTCAGAGCGACGGCCAGGGCCAGCACTTCGTCGTCGGCAGCGAAGGTGCCAGGCACCTGCTCACCGCCAACCGCCCGGTGACCGAGAATCCGGGAGGTGGAAAATCCCAGCGCCCCGGCACTCACGCCTTCGGCGACCAGCCGGGCCATTGCCCGCAAGTCGTCGGCACTGGCTGCCTGATTGCTGCGCCCGCGTTCACCCATCACAAAATTGCGCACCGGCCCGTGCGCCATCAGCGAACCGACGTCGAGCGCGTACTCGCGGGTCGCCAGGTAATCGAGGTACTCCGGGTACGAACCCCAGGCCCCCCAGGGCATGCCTTCGTGAAGCGCCGTGCCGGGGATGTCTTCGACGCCTTCCATGAGCTCGATCAGAGTCAGCTCGGCGCCGGGCGCCACCGGCGCGAACCCGACACCGCAGTTGCCCATCACCACCGTGCCCACACCATGGCTGGCCGATGGATCCATTGCGCTATCCCAGGTGGCCTGGCCGTCATAGTGGGTGTGGATATCGACCCAGGCCGGTGTGACATAGGCGCCACCGGCATCCAGTGTCTGGCGGGCTGCGCCATGGATGGACCCGCCAACCGCGGCGATTCGGCCACCGGCAATGGCGAGATCGCCGACGGCGGCAGGACCACCAAGCCCATCGACCAGCGTGGCGCCTTTGATAAGCGTGTCGTACATGGCGGAGCTGCACTTCCGATTAAAGCTGTGCGGCCGGGCTCGGCCACCCCCAGCGCTTATGATGGCTGCATTGAGGTCGACTCAAGCACGCGGCCGGGCGCACCGGGTCCTTTTTCGAGACGATATGCATTGCGACGAAACGCTGCGCGCAAGAATCGCCGGCCATCTGGCGGGATTCCCGATCAACCGCGCCGATGATGCAGGCGCCCGCGCGGCTGCCGTAGCGGTGGCGGTGACCGATGAGAGTTTTGGCGCCGATGTCTTCGGCCTGCCGCAGCACACCGAATGGCGCAACGGCGCCGCATTGATCCTCACCCGCCGGTCGTCGAAGCTGCGCAGCCATCCAGGGCAGTGGGCCCTGCCGGGCGGGCGCATCGATCCAGGTGAATCGCCCGAGCAGACGGCGCTGCGCGAGATGCGCGAGGAGATCGGCCTGGCATTGGACGAGAGCGCGGTCATCGGCCGGCTCGACGATTTCGTCACTCGATCCGGTTTCATCATGACGCCGATCGTGATCTGGGCCGGCGCGCGGCGCGAACTGGTCGCCAATGCGGATGAAGTCGATTCGATCCACCGCATCCCGGTAAGCGAATTCATGCGCGCTGACGCGCCCATCCTGGACCCCAGCGCGGACGGCGGTGCGCCGGTGCTGCGCATGCCGGTGGGCAACAACTGGATCGCGGCGCCCACAGCCGCCATCCTGTATCAGTTCCGCGAGGTCTGCCTGCTCGGCAACCCGGTGCGCGTAGCCCACTTCGAGCAGCCTGCCTTCGCCTGGCGCTAATGCTCCGGGCGGGCTTGCGCCAAGACTATGGCAAGGGCAAGGGCAGCGACAACATCGGCACTTCATCGGCGCGAATCGGCTGTCATATCAGTCCGAGTCGCGCCATCGGTCGATGGCGCGACGTTCCCGCTTGGTCGGCCGACCGCCATCGATCGCCAGCGCCGGTTCTGGTGCCAGCGCCTTGCGTGCCTGCGCCTGAACCCGCAGGCGGACGGACTCGTCGGTTTCTTCGTACAAGGCCTGGGCCACGGGCGCTGCGCCGCGCACACCCGTGACGCCGAGCACGACCACGGTTCTCGGCGTCTCGCCGGTACGCAGCGTGATCACGTCGCCGACACGCACCGCCCGCGAGGCCTTCACGCGGGCACCACCCACCATTGCGCGACCACCGTCGATCGCATCCTGCGCGAGCCCGCGTGTCTTGAAAAACCGCGCGGCCCACAACCACTTGTCGATGCGCACTTCGTCCACTATCGGCCCTCCAGAAATCCGGTTGAGTGATGGTGCAGCAGGGTGGATCAATGGCCGTCGAACTCGACGACGGTCGCGCCCAATCGCTCGACCAGCCTGGCGCCAGCGATCATCGTGCCGCCGGTGGCGACCAGATCGAGCCGCGAATCCATGTAGCGATGCACGAACAGATCGATCAGCACGCGCAGCGATTTCGGGTTGACCAGCAGCGGCGTGATGTCGCGAAACTGCACGCCCGGCTCGGGCCAGTCGGGAACGGTACGGATGTGTCGTTTGATGTAGTCGGCGTCAGGCATGGTGACCGATTTTAGGCATACTTCGACGCAATCGCCGCCCGAGCCCCTGTTTTCCTCTGCCGGGCCAGCCGCAATCATCGGGAGAGTGCTCATGCTGAAAGTCTGGGGTCGCACGACCTCCTCCAACGTGCAGAAGGTCACCTGGCTGGCCGAAGAACTCGGCCTGGCCTACCATCAGGTCGACATCGGCGGTCCCTTCGGCGGCAACCAGGAGCCGGCCTATCGCGCGTTGAATCCCAATGGACTGGTCCCCACCATCCAGGATGGCAGCTTCACCCTCTGGGAATCGAACACCATCTGCCGCTATCTGGCCAACCGGCATTCGGCACATGCTTTGTACCCGATCGATTTCCAGGCGCGTGCCGATGTCGAGCGCTGGATGGACTGGAGCACCTCAATGCTCGGATCCGCTTTGTTCGACGGTTTCTGGGGCCTGATCAGAACCGCGCCGGCCGACCGCAACGCGGCCGCGATCAAGGCCAGCGGCGAGAAGACCACAAAGGCTCTGGGCGTGCTCGACGACGTGCTCGCTCGCCAGCCCTGGATCTGCGGCAGCGATCTCACCCTGGCCGAGATCACCCTGGGCATTCACACTTACCGCTGGATGAACCTGCCCTGGTCGCAGGTCGGATACTCACCGGCGGCGCTGCCCCATGTTGCGAACTGGTATGCACGACTGGCCGAACGGGCGGCCTACCGCAAGACCGTGATGAATCCGATCGTGTAGGGGGCGACGGCGCTGCGGCTGACGCTTGCAAGCCATGCGGGTTGCGCCCCGGCTGCCACGTTCACAAGCCCCGGAACTGCGCCGAATACTGCCGGCTGACTGGCAGTTTCACCGCCCGGCCACCGGCCAGTTCGCGCAGATGTACGAACTGGCGCCCGGTGAGGTCACGGCGGATCGTATCGATCGCATCGACCCGGACCACGGTCGACCGGTGGATCTGCACGAACCGGTCCGGGTCGAGCGCCGCCAGCAATTCAGACAGGGGTGCACGCACCAGCGCAGTGGCATCCCGGGTGACCACCGCGACATACTTGTCCTGGGCTTCCAGGTACAAGACGGCCTCGACCGGAATCTGTCGAATCACGTCGCCGAGGCTGGCCCGAATGAAGCGCAGACGATTGCTGGCGCCGCCCTGCCCACTTAGCTGTCCGGCAAGCGCCTGCATCAACTGCTGCAGCGCCGGCAAGCCTCCTGCCATGGCGGCCAGGACGTCCGCGGCGACCGTGAGTGACGCCTCGCCTGATTCAGCGCCGGCAACGCCCGACTGAAGTCTGGCTGGGTCGCGCGCCAGGTCTGCGGCCTGAGAACGCGCAAGATCGCGAGCCTGCAGACGATCTTTGACCCTGGCCGTGCACCGCGCAAGGCGTTCTTCGCTGACCGGTTTGAGCAGATAGTCGGCGGCGACGGACTCGAACGCATCGATCGCGTATTGATCGTAAGCGGTGACAAATACAATCAATGGCACGTAAGGCTGCGCATAACCTCCTGCGACCGGCAGACCCAGCGCCAGCGCCTGGGCCACCTCGAGACCGCTCTTGCGCGGCATCCGGATGTCCAGGAAAACGACATCCGGACGGTACTGATCGATCGCTGCCAGCGCAGCCTCGCCGTCGTGGGCCAGGCCGATGATCTCCAATGCCGGCCAGACGTTCGCCAGCGAGTCGCGCAGTGTTTCGGCGAGCAGGGATTCGTCTTCGGCGATCAAGGCAGTGGTCATGTCGCTAGGCCCCTGTCGGAGTTCAATCCCAGGCAGCTGCCCGGGTATCGGATGGCGAACGCAGGCCTGGCAGTGTGATGCGCGCGCGCGTCGTTCCGGCGCGGCTGTCGAGAGTCAGGCTGGCGCCAGCACCCAGCGCCAGACGCAAACGCTCGCGCAGGTTGGGTAGGCCGGTGCCGCCGATGCCGCCGGGGCTGCTGGCACCACCCACTTGCGCGGTCGAACCGAAGATCGCACCGGTGTTGAGCACGTCCAACAGCCAGCCGACGGATTCTCGCCGCACTTCGACCCTGATCTCACCCCCCTCGGTCGACGGTTCGACGCCGTGCTTGATCGCATTTTCGACCAGGGTCTGGAGCGACGCCGGCGGCACGGGCACTGCACAGGCCTCGGGCGGCACCTGCCAATGCACGCGGAGTCGCTCGCCGAGGCGCTGCTGCATCACCGCC
Source organism: Burkholderiaceae bacterium (assembly GCA_043757735.1). Lineage (GTDB taxonomy): Bacteria > Pseudomonadota > Gammaproteobacteria > Burkholderiales > Burkholderiaceae_E > Quisquiliibacterium. The sequence goes on along the minus strand of JAYVOV010000107.1, from coordinate 1,126 downwards.
AGGTAACCCCGCACAGAGGCGAGTTCGTCGTCCAGCGGCACCAGAGGCAAAGCCATGTTGCGCGACGAAGCGCGCAGGTAATCGATCAGCGAATCGATCATCCGTTGCGCGGCCTGAGCATCGCGCCCGGTCAGGGCACGGACGTGCGCCAGCGTGTTGTAGAGGAAATGCGGCTCGATCTGCGCGTTGAGCAGCGCCAGCCGCGCCGCCATTGCCTCGCGGTCGGCGCGGATACGTTCGCCCTGCGCGCGCTCTGCGGCGAGCTGGTTCGCCCGCCAACGGCTGACCGCAGTGAGCATCACCACCATGATGAGCGCCGAGACCAATGGAAAAGTGATCAGCCCGCCCCACGCACCCTGCAGGACCTTGATCACCAAACGGGAATCTCGGGTCACCAGCAGCAGCGCGAGCGAGAACCCGATCCAGGTGCCAACCACCACCACCGTCGCCACGTAGGCCACGCGCACCCGGGCCGGCAAGGTGAACATTTCAATCTTCAGGGTCTTGCCCAACCCCCAGAAGATCAAGTGAATGCTCAGCCCGATGCCCTGGCTGATCACGACCGTCTGCACCAGCCCGCCAGTGCGTCCGCTCGTGAGCATCCACAGCACCAGACCGATCATCGTATTGATCAGCAGGGTCCACGCCCAGGGCGCCCACCGCGGACCCGCAGGCGCCGGGGTCCAGGCGGTGGAGAGGGATCGGTAGAGGGCCGTGCCCAGCCTGTATTCGCTCATGTCGGCAGTGTACTGGCGAGGTCGATGGTCGCACCGCAATGAAACGTTCCAGGCCTCATGGCATGAGCCAGGCGAAGCCGAGGTTGCCCTTGAGCCAGAACGATGAGACCGCCGTCACCGCCATCGCCACGACCCAGGCATAGCCCACGCGGCGATGACGCAGTCCGCCGCGTCGGGCGAGCAGCTGCCAGAGACCCAGGCCGACAGACAGCAGCGCCGCGCTCAAATGAATTGCCATCGACAGCGGCAAAGAGGCAAGGGCAAAGTTGTTCATGGCAGGCACCATCTGGTTCAGATGCCTGCCACTTTGCCCGGAACACAGCACCCGCAATCGGGCCTGCGATCAACCGCGCCTGCAGGGGCGCGAACCGCCGCCAGGCGGCGCGAAC
>JAYVOV010000106.1:0-2487 GCA_043757735.1 Burkholderiaceae bacterium | reverse complement strand
CGCAGTCCAGCACGGGGCTGCCCTGCGCCAGCAAGGACACCCTCGACATGCCTGAACCCAGAACCCAGCCCGCCCCGGGTCCGATCCCCACATTGAGCATCAGCAGCCGCAACTACTCCTCATGGTCCTTGCGCGGCTGGCTGCTGGTCCGCTTCGCCGGGCTGAAGTTCGACGTCGAGGTGATCGTGCCAGACGAACAATCCCGACAGGAACTGCTGCTGCTGTCGCCGTCGATTCTCGTGCCCTGCCTCACCCACGAAGGCGTGAAAGTGTGGGACACGCTGGCTATCGGCGAGTACCTGAACGAAGCCTGTCCGAAAGCCGGTCTTCTGCCGGCCGATCGCGGCTCGCGCGCGCACTGCCGGGCCATATCCGGCGAGATGCATGCCGGCTTCAGCAGCCTGCGCTCAGCCCTGCCGATGAACCTGCGGGCCCGCTTCCCCGGCTACAAGGTCTGGGCGCGGGCGCAGGGCGATATCGATCGCATCACGCAGATCTGGCGTGAATGCCTCGAGACGTATGGCGGCCCCTACCTGTTCGGCGCCACCCGGTGCATGGCCGACGCGATGTATGCGCCGGTGTGCACGCGTTTCCTCACCTACGACGTGAAGCTGGATCCGGCCTGTGCGGCCTACTGCGTGACAATCCTGGCCATGCCCGAGATGGCCGAGTGGATCGAGGCGGCGCGCGCCGAACCGCAGGAAATCGACGAACTCGACATGGAGTTCTGAGCGGACCGATATCCGTCAGGGTGCGCGCCGCACCAGCACGGGGCGGGATGCGGCTTATAATCGAGCGCTCTTGAACGGCTCCCAGAGATATGCCATGGGTTCGGGCGGTCTGTGCTGCCCATGCGTCATACCCCCCAGGTGATGCGCTGACCGGCAGCCAGTGCCGCCTTCATCAGATCGATCAGCGGCCAGGCTCTTTGCTTCAGGCTTATGTGTTTCGAGCTGTCGTCCTGGGTGTCGTCGGGTGTTTCATCCTGTGTTTCGTGGTATTCACCCGCCGTGCCAACACCCTTGTCATTTCGCGCCATTGCTTCCCGCTCGATCGCCGCCCGCAGGGCAGTGATAGCGCCGGCCATGTGTTCGGGTTCGAACACACCGGCCGGCGCCGGGGGTTTGCCGATGATGCCGAGCAGCCGCTCGGCAACCGGCTGCGTCATCACGACCGTGCCGGCCGCTTTGCTCTTGAATTCATAAAGCATGTTGTCTTCTTCACGTTTGTCCTGCTGCCAGCATAGCCTGATCGGGCTGCTGCTCGGTATGCTCGCGCTCATAGCTGGCTGTTCGCCAACTTATAACTGGCGCGAAGTCCGTCCGGTGGACTTGAGCCTGCTGGTCATGCTGCCGGGCAAGCCGGCCTCGCTGACCCAGCGCATCCGGCTCGATGGCCTCGAACTGGTCATGACCATGGCCGGCGCGAAGGTCGACGAGTTCAGTTTCACTGTGGCCTGTGCGGTGCTGCCTGACGAGCTGCCCGCCACCCAGGCCAGAGTGCTGAGCGCGATGCGCGGCGGCATGCTCGGCAACATCGCGGGCACGCCCGACAAGGTGGACGACATAAAGGTGAGTCTGATCGACCCGGCCGGGGTGGCGCGTGGCGAGCGTGCGGCAGTGCGGCTGGCCGCCAGGGGCTCGGTGCAGGGCCGTGCGGTGCAGATGCACGGCATCTTCGTCGCCGAAGGCCGACGCGCCTGCCAGGCGGTGGCTCTGGGCGAGGGTCTGCCGCCCGACGAGGCGCGAACCTTCGTCGACTCGCTGCGCCTGATCGTCGCGGGGGCCTGAGCGTGGCGCTGCTGTCGGGGCGTCCGGCGCTGGTGGTGTTCGGCTGGTTCGCGGGCGGCTATTTCCTGTCTTACGCGCTGCGTTCGGTCAACGCGGTGATCGCGCCGTCGCTGGTGAGCGAGTTCGGTCTGAGCCACGCGCAGCTCGGCGCGCTGTCGTCGGCCTATTTCCTGGCCTTCGCGATGATGCAGCTGCCGCTGGGCGTGTGCCTGGATCGCTTCGGCTCGCGCCGCACCGACGCCATGCTGCTGCTGGTGTCGGCGGTCGGCTGCGTCATATTTGCGCTCGCCACACACACCGCGGCACTGTGGGTTGGACGTGCCCTGATTGGCGCCGGCGTGTGCGGCGCGCTGATGTCGGCACTCAAGGGCTATCGATTCTGGTACGCGCCGGCCCGCCAGTTGCAGCTGGCCGCCTGGATGCTGGTGGTCGGGACCGGTGGTGCACTGGCGGTGACGGTGCCGGTGGAGCTTGCGCTGCCGGTGCTGGGCTGGCGCGGTGTGTTCGGCGTGATCGCGGTGCTGCTGATGGCCGTTTCTGCCGGGATCTGGTTCGGCGTGCCGCATGATGAAGAGCGCGCGCTCGCGCCAGCGGTGCGTGGGCAGTCCATCTGGGCCGGATTCGGTCAGGTGTTTCGCGAGCCCTACTTTTGGCGCTGGAGCGTGGTCGCGGTCGCGATGCAGGCTAATTTCGTCGC
>JAYVOV010000105.1:0-9186 GCA_043757735.1 Burkholderiaceae bacterium | reverse complement strand
ATCTGTTGTCGTTCGAGCTTTTCGATGCCCGCTGAGCCGATCAGGACACGCAGATTCTGCATTGCTTCGTTGATGTCGCCCTGGGCTGCCGTGACATCGTTGCGGGCGCGGATGGCGTCGGCACTGACGCGGCCCACCGAGACCTCGGACAGGTCGCCTGCGCCCAGGCGGCGCTTGGCGATGGCTTCGGAACGATCCAGGGCCGTCGCGATTTCCCGTGCTGCCGTCTGCCTGAGCCGCGCGGTATCGAGATCGATGATCGCCACCGCAACGCGAGTCAGTACCTGCCGTTCGCTGCGCAGCAGATCGAACTGGGCCGCCTGCAGGGCGGCGAGCCCTTGTGCCTGACGCAACTGCAATTTGCCGCCACGCTCGATCGGCTGGTCCAGTCGGGCGAACAGGTCGCCATTGCGGCCGACCGGGTTCTGGTTGTACTTCCAGCCGGTATCGGAAAAGCTCAGGGTCGGGTTGGGTCTGAGGCCGGCACGCTCCAGATCGATTCGCGAGGCCTCGATCTGCTGTCTCGCCGATTGAAGCTCCAGGTTGGTCTGTACGACGACATCGCGCACCTCGGCCCAGGCGATCTTTGGAGGTGTTTGTGCCGAGGCGCTGAAGCCGGCGGCGAACAGGCCGAGTCCGATCCATGACTGTCGTTGCAAGGCGATTGAAAAACGCATATCCGCAGGCTAGCGGCCGCGGCCTGCGCGAATCTGTCGTGAGGCTGTCGCGAGGCTGTCATCCGGGCGAGTCGACTCCGACAGCCTCCAGAGCGTGTCGGTGCCACGCCCGCGGATGCCTGAATTCTGATGCGCTATGCGTCGGCGATCTCGATCTTCCTGCTCGGCAGGCTTGCAGTGCGGCCCTCGTTTGCCAGCGTGAAACGGCGAAGTGCCGCCTCGGTGTAGGTGTTCCCGCGCGCGACCAATTGCGCGGGCGCACCGACGCCAACGATCGAACCACCGCCAGCGCCACCCTCCGGCCCCAGATCGATCAGCCAGTCGGCCTCGGCCCAGATGTCGAGGTTGTGCTCCACCACAACCAGCGTGTTGCCGGCGTCGACCAGGCGGTGCAGCACGCGGATCAGCTTTTCGACATCGGCCATGTGCAGGCCGACTGTGGGCTCGTCGAGCACATACAGGGTGTGCTGCAGCGGCGCGATCGTGCGGCCCTCGGCCAATGCCTTGGCGCGGGCCTTGATCACCCGCGGGTCGTCGTCCATGCCTTCGCCCTTCATGCGCACCTTGGCCAGCTCGGTGACGAGCTTGATGCGCTGGGCTTCGCCGCCGGACAGCGTGGGGCTGGGCTGGCCCAGCGTGAGGTAGCCCAGGCCCACGTCCTGCAGCAGGCGCAGTGGATGGTGAATGGCGGGGTGAGCAGCGAAGAACCCCACCGCGTCGTCGATGCTCAGGGTGAGCACATCGCCGATGCTTTTTTCGCGCAACGCGATCTGTTCGGTCTCGCGATTGAAGCGCCGTCCGGCGCAGACATCGCAGAGAACTTTCACATCCGGCAGGAAGCTCATCTCGATGGTCTGCACGCCCTGGCCGGCGCAGGCCTCGCAGCGCCCGCCTGAGGTATTGAAGCTGAATCGCCCCGGACCGTAGCCGCGCAGGCGCGCTTCGGCGGTGTCGGCGAAAAGGCGTCGGATCGAATCCCAGAAGCCCACATAGGTGGCCGGGCAGGAACGGGGCGTCTTGCCGATGGGCGTCTGGTCGACCTCAAGTACGCGGGTGATCGGCTCCCAGCCAATCATCTTGGCCACGCCCAGCAGGGGCGGTGCGGCTTTGCGCTGATTGCGCGCGCTGACCTGCGCGGCCACGTTGGCCAGCAGCACGTCACGCGCCAGGGTCGATTTGCCCGAGCCGGATACGCCTGTGACCACCGTCATGCGCGCCAGCGGTATCGCGGCATCGATGCCGCGCAGATTGTGCAGAGTGGCATCGTTTAGTTGCAGCCAGCGGCCCTGCGCGTCCACCGGCGCCCGCGCCTCGACCAGCGGGTGTGTCAGCGGGTGCGTCAGAAAATAGCCGGTGATACTCTCGGGATGCAGCGCGAGTTCTTCGTGCGTGCCGGTGGCGATGATGTGGCCGCCCAGGCGGCCGGCGCCGGGACCGATGTCGATCACATGGTCGGCGCGGCGGATGGTGTCTTCGTCATGCTCGACCACGAGCAGGGTATTGCCTTTGTCGCGCAGCGCTTCGAGTGTATTCAGGAGCACTGCGTTGTCGTGCGGATGCAGGCCGATGGTGGGCTCGTCGAGCACGTAGCAAACGCCCTGCAGGTTCGAGCCCAGCTGAGCAGCCAGCCGGATGCGTTGTGCCTCGCCACCGGACAGGGTGGGCGCGGCGCGGTCCAGGGACAGATAACCCAGGCCCACTTCGCCCAGAAAACGCAGGCGCGAGCCGATCTCGACCAGCAGATCGCGCGCGATCTCGGCCTCGCGGCCGGTGAAGACCACTTCGCTCAGCCAATGCTGGCACTCGCCCACCGGCAGTGCGGTGAGCTGCGCGATCGATAGGTTGCGCATCCTGACCGCCAGTGCGGTAGGGTTCAGACGTTGCCCGCGGCAGTGGACGCAGGGCGTCGCGACGTATGGTTGCGCGCCATCGCCGCTGGCTGCTTCACCCTCGCGCGCGGCGCTGTCGGCGAGCTTCTCGGCCAGATAGCCGATTGATTCGCTGGTGCTGTCTTCGTCGGACCGGTTCTTCTCGTCGATCTTCGGGATGAACGGCAAGGTCACACCAGTGCCGATGCAGTGTCCGCACCAACCCAGCCGCGAGTTGAACGAGAACAGGCGCGGGTCGAGTTCGGCGAAGCTGGTGCCGCAGGAAGAGCAGGCGCGCCTGGTCGAGAACAGGCGTGTGCGCAGCGCGGCGCTGGCCTGCGTGTAGGCGGCGGCGTCGCCGATCTGACTGGCCGCCTGCAGTGCCGCCAGCGGTTCGGCCACCATCACCAGGCCCTTGCCCAGATCGAGGGCGTTCAGCAGGGCTGAGCGCAACCCGGCTTCGTCGTCGGCGCGCACCATCAGATCTGCCACCGGCAGTTCGATGTTGTGTTCGCTGAATCGGTCGATGCGCGGGAACTTGTCGGTCGACAGGAATACGCCATCGACCCGAAGGTGCGTGAAGCCGCGCGCTTTGGCCCATTTGGCCAGGTCCGTATAGACGCCTTTGCGAGCGACCACCAGCGGCGCCAGCAGGCCGATGTGCTGACCGCGGTATTGCGTCATCAGCCGCGAGATGATGGCGTCGAAGCTCTGGGGCTCGATTGGCAGGTTGCAGGTGGGGCAGTACTGCGTGCCCAGCTTGACGTAGAGCAGGCGCAGGAAATGATAAATCTCGGTCAGCGTGGCTACCGTGCTCTTGCGCCCGCCTCGGCTGGTGCGCTGCTCGATGGCAACCGTCGGCGGGATCCCGAAGATGCCGTCGACATCAGGGCGCGTGGCGGGCTGCACGAACTGCCTGGCATAAGCGTTCAGCGATTCGAGATAGCGTCGCTGACCCTCGCCGAAGATCACGTCGAAGGCGAGGGTGGACTTGCCGGAACCCGACACGCCAGTGATGACGGTGAAACGTTCGCGTGGAATCTCGACGTCGATGTTCTTCAGGTTATGTTCGCGCGCGTTGTGCACGAAGATCGATTTGCGGCCGCGTTCACGCAGGGCCGAGGCCAGCGGAAGTCCGTCTGGCCCGGCGCTGTCGACGCTATCGGTCAGGTAGGTGGGCGACGGGGCCGCGGCGAGGAGGGCGGTTGCCGGCGTGCCAGCGCCGGCGCCGGGTCCGGCACGCGCGGCCAGCTGCTGCCGGTACGCGTCCAGCGCGCGCCCGGTATGCGACAGCGGGTTGGCGATCAGGTCGGTCGGCGTACCGGTACCGACGATCTGGCCACCGCCTTCGCCGCCTTCGGGGCCCAGGTCGATGATCCAGTCGGCGGCGCGGATCACATCGAGATTGTGTTCGACGATCAGCAGCGAGTGGCCGGCGGCCATCAGTTTGCGCAAGGCGCGCAGCAGGCGGGCGACGTCTTCGAAGTGCAGCCCGGTGGTTGGTTCGTCGAACAGGAAGAGTGTGCCTTTGCGGCCGGCTCGGGCGAAGGCGTGGCCGGGCATAGTGTCTTGCGTGAGGCCCTGGCTGGCGGCGGTGGCCAGGAAACCGGCCAGCTTCAGGCGCTGGGATTCTCCGCCCGACAGCGTGGGCACCGGCTGGCCGAGTTTCAGGTAGTCCAGGCCCACGTCGGACAAGGGCTGCAGCTTGGTGCGGATCTCGCTGTCGCTGCCGAAGAAAGACAGCGCCTGGTGCACGGTGAGGTCCAGCACCTCGGCCACGCTGAGCGATGCGCCGGTCTTGCCGGTCACCGTCACCTCCAGCGTCTCGGCCCGGAAACGCTTGCCGTCGCAGTCAGGGCAGCGCAGGTACACGTCCGACAGAAACTGCATCTCGACGTGTTCGAAGCCGTTGCCGCCGCAGCTCGCGCAGCGGCCGTCGCCGGAGTTGAAACTGAAGGTGCCGGCGGTATAGCCGCGTTCACGCGCGATCGGCGCGGCCGCGAAGCGCTTGCGGATGCCGTCGAAGGCGCCGACATAGCTGACCGGGTTGGAACGGGCTGTCTTGCCGATCGGCGATTGATCGACGAACACCACATCACCGATCCAGTCGTCGCCCAGCAGACGGTCGAAGTCACCTGGGGATTCGGTCGGTCTGCCTTTCGCCTTGAGCAGCGCAGGCAGCAGCACGTTTTGCACCAGCGTCGACTTGCCGCTGCCCGAGACACCGGTGACGCAGACCAGGCGCGTCAGGGGAATCTCCACCGAGATGTTTTTGAGGTTGTGCTCGCGCGCCCCTTCCAGCACGAGTCGCGGCGTCGACGGCGCGACTGTCTGCGGCCGCGTCTGATCGACCTGGCGGCGTCCCGAGAGGTAGTGCCCGGTGAGGGTGTCGGCGTCGCGCAGTCCCTCGGGCGGACCGTAATAGACGATCTCGCCGCCGCGTTCGCCGGGACCGGGCCCGATGTCGAGCATGCGGTCGGCCGCGAACATCACCTGCGGGTCGTGCTCGACCACCACCAGCGAATTGCCAGCGTCGCGCAGGCGCTGCATCACGCCGATGACCCGGTTCATGTCGCGCGGGTGCAGGCCGATCGACGGTTCGTCGAGCACGAACAGGGTGTTGACCAGCGAGGTGCCGAGCGCGGTGGTGAGGTTGATGCGCTGCACCTCGCCGCCGCTGAGCGTGCGCGACTGCCGGTCCAGAGTGAGGTAGCCCAGGCCGACATCGCACAGATAGCCCAGCCGAGCGCGCATCTCGATCAGCAGCATGTCGAGCGCTTCCTGCTGCGCGCCACCGGTGCCCGAGGGGCCGACATCGATGGCCAGTTGTGCCGCGACCCCGGTGAAGAAGTTGCGCACCGCGTCGATCGGCATCAGCATCAGGTCGTGAATGGAGCGGCCGGGCAGCGCCAGGCGCTGCGTGTCGGTCCACTGCACATCGGCGGGCTGGAAGGCCGGCGGCGCGACTGTGGCCGAACCGACCCGCCACAACAGGGCATCGGGCTTGAGCCGTGCGCCCCGGCAGGTGCCGCAGGGCGAGTACGACCGGTATTTCGAGAGCAGCACCCGGATGTGCATTTTGTAGGCTTTGCTCTCGAGCCAGGTGAAGAAGCGGTTGATGCCATACCACTGCGACTGCCATTTGCCGGTCCATTCGGCGCCGCCGCCAATCACCCACTGGCGCTGTGCCGGTGTGAGCTGTTTCCAGGGCACGTCCATCGGGATGCTGTCGCGAGCGGCGAATTTGCGCAGATCGCGCTGGCTTTCCTTGAAGCTCTCGGTCTGCCAGGGCTTGACCGCGCCTTCCGACAAGGTCTTGTTTGGGTCGGGAATCACCAGGCCGAGATCGATGCCGATCACGCGGCCGAAGCCGCGACAGGCGTCGCAGGCGCCCAGCGGCGAGTTGAAGCTGAAGAGGCTGGGCAACGGGTCGGCGTAGGCGATGTCGCAGTCCGCGCAGTGCAGTCCTTTGGAGAAGCGCCACACCGCTGTGTCGACGCCTTCGGCATCGAGCACATGGACCGACAGACGGCCATGCCCGCGGTTGAACGCGGCTTCGATGGCCTCGGCCAGACGCTGCGGTTCAGTGCTGCCGACCCGAAAGCGGTCCTGCACTACCGACAATACCGGGGTCGGGGCGCCAGCGCTGTCGGTGCCCATGCCACGCTGATGCACCCGGGCGTAGCCCTGGGCGAGCAGGTGCTGCTCGACCTCGCCGTCGGTGAAGTTGGGCGGCACCGGTACCGGGAAAGTCACGACCACGCGCGGGTCGTTGGCTTGGCGGGCCCGTTCACTGAGCTTGTCCAGCACCGAACCGGGGTCGTCGCGGCGCACCGGGCGCGCGCAGCGCCGGCAGTGCAAGGTGGCGGCGCGGGCGAACAGCAGTTTCAGGTGATCGTTGAGCTCCGTCATCGTGCCGACGGTGGAGCGCGAGGTGCGAACCGGGTTGGTCTGGTCGATCGCGATTGCCGGCGGCACGCCTTCGATGCGATCGACCTGCGGCTTGTCCATGCGGTCCAGGAACTGCCGGGCGTAGGCGGAGAAAGTCTCGACATACCGGCGCTGGCCTTCAGCGTAGAGCGTGTCGAAAACCAGGGAACTCTTGCCTGAGCCAGATACCCCGGTGACCACCACCAGCTGATTGGTGGGGATGTCGATGTCGAGATTTTTCAGGTTGTTCTGGCGAGCGCCACGGATACGGATGACAGAGTGATCAGCCGGGGTGCGGTCGGGGCGGTCGGGCATGGTGGGCGAAGACGCTGGGGCGGGAGAGCGCCTGAGTCTAGCAGGGGGGCGGTAGCCCTTCAGGCGGGTTTTGGCCAGGTGATTTGCACCTTGCGATTCGTGGCGAGACAGTCACGCAGGTACAGATTGATAAGGCTCTGGTAGGGAACGCCAGCCTCTTCTGCCATGCCTTTGAAATACGCCACGACGTCGGCAGACAACCGCATGGTGACGGGCTTTCACGCTTAGTTGCTTTGCGAGCCGAGATGATGCGAATGACCAGACCTTGAGCGCGTTCACAGTGACAGACGATGAGCATTCTGGCTTTGGCGCGCAAGCCCGACATCAGGAAGCGCGCTTCGCCTGAAGAGTGATCATCATCGAAGAACTGGACCGCGAATTCGTCGAAAAAGACAGACTTGGCCTCGTCGAATGCAACCTGATGCTTTCGAAGATTTGCAGAGGCCTTGGCCAGATCCCACTCGAATTCAATCGTACATACATTGTATTGATGAAAATTCGCGCATCAAATGGACGATGGCATCAAAGTGTTCCCGGCCTGTTGCGTGGCGAAAACGTTGGAATTGCACCGCTGCCGATTCGCACAGGCTGGGGGTGTCGGCGAGCTTTAGCGCGCTCATCCGTGACTCCAGATGTTCAATCGGCCGTCCACATCGACGCCCGGGCCGGAATCGCGATTTCGCAGATAATCCAGCTCAGACCAAAACAGCTCAAGGAAACTATCGCCATGGCCGGACCTCTTTCGCACATTCGCGTGCTCGACCTCTCCCGTGTGCTGGCTGGCCCATGGGCGGGACAAAACATGGCTGATCTCGGTGCCGAAGTCATCAAGGTCGAGCGGCCGGGCATCGGTGACGACTCGCGCGCGTTTGGCCCCCCCTGGGTGAAAGACAAGGAAGGGCACGATACTAAAGACTCGGCCTATTACACCTCGGCCAACCGAGGAAAGAAGTCTGTGTCGGTGAACCTCTCCCGTTCCGAAGGCCAGGCGATCGTCCGTGAACTCGCGCGCGTCAGCGACGTGCTGATCGAGAACTACAAGTTCGGCGACCTGGCGCGCTACGGGCTTGGGTATGACGATCTGAAAGCGATCAACCCGGGTCTCATCTATTGCTCGGTCACCGGCTTCGGGCAGACCGGACCCTATCGAGAGCACCCGGGTTACGACTTCATGGTGCAGGGCATGGGCGGCATGATGAGCGTCACCGGAGTGCCCGACGGCGCGCCAGGCGGCGGGCCGCAGCGCGCAGGTGTCCCGGTGGCAGACATCATCACCGGCATGTACGCGTCGATTGCCATCTGCGCGGCAATCGCGCATCGGGCAGTGACGGGCATCGGCCAGCACCTGGACCTTGCACTGCTCGACTCGCAGATTGCGCTGCTCGCCTACCAGAACACCAACTATTTTTCGACCGGCATTGCACCCGGGCGGATTGGCAATCTGCACCCCAACATCGTGCCCTACCAGCCGTTCAAGACCTCCGATGGCGATGTCATCCTGGCCTGCGGCAACGACAATTTGTATCGCAAGTTCTGCGCCGCTGCCGGCTGTGCCCAGTACGCCGATGACCCGCGCTTCGCGACCAACGGCAAGCGGGTTGAAAACCGGGCTGAACTCACCCGTCTGCTGCAGGACGTGTTCGCCACGCGGACCACGAAGGAGTGGGTGGCCGTGCTGGAAGCCGCTGGTGTCGCCAACGGGCCGATCAATACGCTGGCCGAGGTCTACGAAGAGCCGCAGGTGAAGGCGCGCGGTATCCGAGTCGAGATGGATCATCCGGTGGCGGGCAGGCTGTCCACGGTGGCGAGCCCGATGCGGTTTTCGGCCACACCGGTCGAATACAAGTTACCGCCACCGCTGGTCGGGCAGCACACTGAAGAGGTGCTGCGTGGCCTGCTCGGCAAGACCGATGCGGACATCGCCGCGCTGCGCGCCGCGGGAGTCCTCTGACAGTGACGTTGCCTTACACCGAGCCCAAACTGCAACCTGCCCGCCTGCCCGCCTGCCCGCCTGCCTGGTCCCCTGACCGCGTTCGAGGGCGCGCGACCCCCAACGCCAGAGTGGTTCGTGAAAGCGCTCGCTGACAGGCCGCGGCGCCACTGGCATGAAGTGCGGGGTGCACGCATCGAAACACTGGTCTGGGGCCCGCAGGTGCGCCAGGCATCCTGCTGCTTCACGGCAATGGCGCGCATGCCGACTGGTGGCGTTTCAGCGCACCGCTGCTGGCCGACCAGTTCAGAGTCGCGGCGCTGTCATGGTCCGGCATGGGCGGCTCGGATTGGCGCGTTGCGTATTCGTCCGACCTCTATGTCGAAAAGGCATTCGCCGCGGCGCGCGCCAGTGGCCTGTTCGACGCCGCTGTGAAACCAACTTTTGTTGGCCATTCGTATGGCGG
>JAYVOV010000104.1:0-2494 GCA_043757735.1 Burkholderiaceae bacterium | reverse complement strand
CCGATGAACCGGCTGCTGGTCGGGAGGCTGATCGCGCACTGCCCAGACAAAAAAGCCCACTACCGCCAGCACCACCAGCGACGAACCCCAGAACACCGCCCGCCAGCCGATGCTTTGGCTCATCCAGGCCAGCGGTGTCGCCGCGAGAAAATTGCCGATCTGGCTGATCGCGAACATCTGACCGTACATGGTCGCGATCCGCTCGGGCGGATACCAGCGGGCCAGCAGCACCACGCCGCTGATGAAACTGGCCCCGCAGCCCAGGCCGAGCAGGAATCGCCCGGCGATCAGCTGACTGCCGTTCGCGGCCATGGCCACGACGACCGTGCCGACGAACGCAAACACGCTCACCCAGGCCAGCGTATAGCGCGGACCGATCCGGTCGAAGGCCATGCCGACCGGAATCTGCACGACGCCCAGCGCTAAAAAGAAAATGCCGCCGGCGAGCCCGAGCATCTGCGGCGACAAGGCCAGATCACTGATGAGTTCGGGCGCAATCACGGCCACCGATGATCGGAAAAACTGGCTGACGATCGTCACCAGCGCCAGGCCTGTCATCACGCCGGCTCGGGTCCCGGGCAGGTCGAGCAGCCAGCGGCTCACCGGCGCAAGCCCGCCGCGCCGGCCGCCATCCAGCCGCGAACGATTTCACAGACCTCGGCGCTGCCGAGCAGATCCAGATGGCCGGTGCCGTGAACCACCCGCTGGCAGCCTGCTGCGAAGTGCAGCGTGCGCGCCAGGTCTTTGTGCACGCCGAGCGCACTGCGCAAGGGCACCAGCCCATCGCCCTGGGCATACCCCCGTGCACTGGCGGGCACGGCGACGATGTCATCGACATTGACCGTCCGCCGGCTGGTGGTGGCGGCCAGCGCGTAACAGGCCGCGCCATCGGGCAGGGGCAGACCGATATGTCTGCCCGCGCCCCTGGCAAACCGATCGGCACCCAGCCAGTCGGTTTCGACCAGGCTGCCGTGGCGCAGGTCCGTGATGCCGGCGCTGCGCACCTGGCCGAGCCGCGCAAGCGCTGCGCTGTAGGGGCTCGCGCCGAGTGCGAGGTCGATGATGTGCCCGCCGCGTTCGAGCGGCGCGCCATGATGCGGCGTGCCCAGAAAAAAGAGCTCGCTCAACTGGTCCGGCCAGGCCTGACCGGACAGGCGTGCCTGATGCCAGGCACTGCGTGCCACGAGGCCGCCCATGCTGTGGGTGAGCAGACTCAGTCGGCGCACCGGCACTGGCCAGGCGGCGAGCAGACGATCGAGCTGTTCGGCCAGGTCACGGCCATTGAGCGAGATATGCCGGCCGGTGTTGTAGTGCACATAAAGGGGCGTGCAGCCGATAGCGGCCGCCAGCACGCGCCCGTGGTCGTGACCCTTCCAGCGCCACTGCAGATCGTTCATGCACAGGCCATGGATCAGCACCAGCAGATGATCACCGGGTTGCTCGATGGCCGCGGCCAGTGAAGGGCGATCGAGATCGAGCCTTCGCCCTTCGCGACGAAAACTCATCTGAATGGCCAGCGGGTTGCCGGTTGCTTCGAGATGGTCCCCGAGCACGCCATTGATGACCGCGATGGCATTCTCCCGCCAGGGTGCGGCGGGTTCGGCGGGTTCAGTGCCGGCCAGCCCCTGGGCACCGGCCATCAGCGCGTCGAGCCCGCCGCCGACCAGGCGGGTCACGCCGTGCACGCTGCGATAGACCAGCCCGGTGAGGCCCCTGGTTCGATTGCCGGAAGCTGAACCCAGCACCGCCGGGACGCGTGCTATGTTGTGGTGCATCGACTCGACCACATCGGTAACGCCACGCGTGGCCTCGATCACCAGGCGGGTGGCGCCGCGCAGATCGCTGATGCCGTTGCGCCCGCTGCCGGGCCTGCCTGGGGCTGCCGCCATCTTCAACCTTCAATGCGTGCCTGATTGCGTAGTGTGCCATTGCGGACCCCGTAGTGTGCCATTGCGGCCCCTTTGCCATGACAGCGCCCGCTTCGCCTCGGTCAGCGACACGCCTGAGCCGCCCGACATGGTGGTGATGGCGGTGCCGCAAGCCAAGGTCAAGGAGCAGATCGCCGCCATCGCGCGCGCCGCCGGCATGCGATTGATCGGCCCCAATTGCCTCCGCGTGACCAGCCCGTTAACAAAGTGGTGCTCTGCTCGTACATCGAGGGCATCAAAGACCCGGCGCGATCATCGAAGGCGTCTCGGTGCAGGCGATGGTGCAAGGCTCGCTCGAACTCATCATCGGCGCCCGGCGCGATCCCCAGTTCGGCCCGATCGTGGTGACCGGGGCGGGGGGCGATCTGGTCGAGCTGCTGCCCGACCGCGTGATCAGCCGCGCGCCGCTGGCGCTTTCGCACATCGAAGAAATGCTGCGCGGCCTCGCGATCTGGCCGGTGCTCGCGGGCTATCGCGGTCGGCACATCGACCTGGCGGCGGTGCTGGCGGCAATCGAAAGGGTCAGCTGGCTGGCCCACGATCTGCGCGACCACTATTTTGAACTC
>JAYVOV010000103.1:0-9216 GCA_043757735.1 Burkholderiaceae bacterium | reverse complement strand
GGCTGATGCTGGGACTGTCGGCGCCTGGCAACGCACTGCTGGCCACTCTGTGCGCCAGCGCCTCCTATATCGCCGCGCCGACGGCGATGCGGATTGCGGTGCCGCAGGCCGATCCCGCCTTGTCGATCGGGTCCGCCCTGGGTGTGACCTTTCCATTCAATGTCACGCTTGGCATCCCGCTGTACACCTGGGCCGCGCAGCGCCTGGCCTGAACATCGCGAGGATCTTGCCCATGCTCCAGACTCATCCGCGCAAGCTGCTGGTCGTGATCGCCGAAGCGGTGATCGAACGCGCACTGGTTGCCGATGCACGATCGCTAGGCGCCCTCGGCTACACCGTGCTCGATGTGCGTGGGGGCGGTAAGACGGGCGATCACGACGGCGAATGGGATGTCGACCGTTCGATCGAACTGCAACTGGTGTGCACTGTCGAAGTCGCCGAGCGGATCGCAGCCCATGTGCTGGAGCGCTACGCGCGCCACTATCGGGTGGCGGTCTACTTGTCCGACGTGAGCGTGTTTCGCGCCGACAAGTTCTGACACCAAAGCGGCCCGATCACTGCCGCACGAGAAGCCGGCGCTATTCGTTCTTGAGCGCCGGGAACAAAATCACATCGCGGATGTTCGGGCTGTCGGTAAGCAGCATCACCAGGCGGTCGATGCCGATCCCGCAGCCGCCGGTGGGCGGCATGCCGTATTCGAGAGCGCGCACGAAGTCGGCGTCATAGAACATTGCCTCTTCATCACCGGCTTCCTTGGCCAGCACCTGCTGGCGAAAGCGCTCGGCCTGATCTTCAGCGTCGTTGAGTTCCGAGAATCCGTTGGCGATTTCGCGGCCGGTGATGAACAGCTCGAAGCGTTCGGTGACACCAGGTCGGGTATCAGACTCGCGGGCGAGCGGCGACACCTCGACCGGGTAGTCGATGATGAACGTGGGCCGCCAGAGCTGGCTCTCGGCCACTTCTTCGAACAGGGCCAGGCACAGTGCGCCGGCGCCGGCATCGCGGTGCCTGACGTCGCCGACATTGACCCCGAGCCGCGCCAGTTCGCCGCGCAGCCAGGCGGTGTCCGTGAAGGCGGCGCCGGCGTATTGCGGCGCGTATTTTTCGATCGCCTCGGTGATGCTCAGCCGATCGAAGGACACGCCGAGGTCCAACTCGCGACCCTGGTAGGTGAGGGCGGTGGCGCCGGCTGCCGATCGGGCAGCGTCGCGGATGATCGCCTCGGTGAAGTCCATCAGCCACCGGTAGTCGGTATAGGCCGCGTAGAACTCCATCATCGTGAATTCGGGGTTGTGCCGCGGGCTGATGCCTTCGTTGCGAAAATTGCGGTTCACCTCGAACACGCGCTCGAAGCCGCCGACGATCAGACGTTTCAGGTAGAGCTCGGGCGCGATTCGCAGGTACATGTCCTGCGACAAGGCATTGTGATGGGTGATGAATGGCTTGGCCGCCGCGCCGCCCGGAATGGGGTGCAGCATCGGCGTCTCGACCTCCAGGAAGCCGTTGTCGATCATGAACTTGCGGATCGCGCTCAAGGCCCTGCTGCGTGCCACGAAGGTGCGACGCGTGTCGGGGTTGACGATCAGGTCGACGTAGCGCTGGCGGTAGCGGGTTTCCTGGTCGTGCAGGCCATGGAACTTGTCGGGCAGCGGGCGCAGCGCCTTGGCCAGCAGCCGCACGCCCGAGCAGCGCACCGACAACTCGCCTTTCATGGTCTTGAACAAGGTGCCCTCGGCCGCGATGATGTCGCCGAGATCCCAGTGCTTGAAGGCCTCGTGCGTGGCCGCACCGATGCCTTCGTCGTTCATCCAGAGCTGCAGGCGGCCGGTGGCGTCTTGCAGCGTCCCGAAGCTCGCTTTGCCCTGCACGCGCTTGAGCATCATGCGCCCGGCGATCGACACCTTGATCGCGGCTTGCTCGAGCTGCTCGCGATCGAGCGCGTCATGCGCTTCGATGAGCGTGCCGGCGCGGTCGGCGGGACGGGCGTCGTTGGGGAACGCTGGTCCGGCTTCGCGCAGGCGCGCGAGCTTGGCCCGGCGCTCGGCAATGATCTGGTTCTCGTCGGCGCCAGCGGCGGGCGCTCCGCCGGCGGCGGCCGCGGTCCCGGCTTCGCCGGTGGCGGCTGCGGTCCCGGCTTTGCTGGTGTACTTGGGTTCGGTCATGGCGGTGGCCTTGGGTTCAATGAGAGGCGGGCGGCGGCGCCAGCGCGATGCTGCTGGCGCCGGGCGGCGCTACACGCCTTGCTTCAGGCTGGCGAAGATGAAGGGGTCGAGATCGCCGTCGAGCACGCTCTTGGTGTTGCTGATCTCGACGTTGGTCCGCAGGTCTTTGATGCGCGAGTTGTCGAGCACGTAGGAGCGGATCTGATGGCCCCAGCCGATGTCTGTCTTGCCGGCTTCGACCTTGTCCTGTTCGGCCCGGCGCTTGCGCAGTTCGAGCTCGAACAGGCGCGCGCGCAGCATCTTGAAGGCTTCGTCCTTGTTGCGATGCTGCGAGCGGTCGTTCTGGCACTGCACGACCGTGTTGGTGGGCAGGTGGGTGATCCGGACCGCTGATTCGGTCTTGTTCACGTGCTGGCCACCCGCGCCCGAGGCGCGATAGACGTCGATGCGCAGATCGGCCGGGTTGATGTCGATCTGAATCGAATCATCGACTTCCGGGTAGACGTACACCGACGCGAACGACGTGTGACGCCCGCCGCTGGAATCGAACGGTGACTTGCGCACCAGCCGGTGCACGCCGGTTTCGGTGCGCAGATAGCCGTAGGCGTAGTCGCCTACCACTTTGAGCGATGCCCCCTTGATGCCGGCGGTGTCGCCCTCGGTTTCTTCCAGCACTTCGGCCTTGAAACCCTTGCGTTCGCAGTACCGCAGGTATTGACGCAGCAGCATCTGGGCCCAGTCCTGGGCCTCGGTGCCGCCCGCGCCCGCCTGGATTTCCATGAAGCACGGGCTCGGGTCGGCCGGGTTGGAGAACATCCGGCGGAACTCGAGGTCGGCAACCAGGGCTTCGAGGCGATGCACGTCCTCCTCGACCGAGATCAGGGTGGGGTCGTCGTCTTCACTGCGGGCGATCTCGAAGAGTTCAGCGGCATCGGACAGCCCGGATTCGAGTTCGAGGATCCCTTGCACCACCCCATCAAGCAGCTTCTTTTCACGGCCCAGCTCCTGGGCTCGCTTGGCGTCGTTCCAGACGTCCGGCGCCTCGAGGGCGCGGTCGACTTCTATCAGGCGGGTCCGCTTGACATCGAAGTCAAAGATACCCCCGAAGTTCGAGCACACGATTGCGCAGATCGGTGATCAGGGCGGCGAGGGCGTTGAGGCGTTCGGCTTCCATGGGATCCTGTCTGGCGTCGCAAGTGGACGCGGCAATGCAAAACCCATGATTATAAGGAGATGGGGCCCACTTTGCCCGCATGTTCTCAGCGGCGTGCGGGTGTCACGGTTGCCGAGGGGCTCATGATTTCCCGCGATGTGCCTTCTTGCGTACTGCGCACGTCGACCCAGCCGAAGTAGAAGGCGGCCAGTACCAGCGCCAGCGTGGTGAACGCGCCGGCGGCAAAGCCCAGGCCGGCAGCCAGGGACAACAGGCGCGGCGAGGTCTCGCGCTCACGCCCCCGAACGAGCTTGATCTCACGGGCGGCGGCGCCGACATCGCGGCTTCGGACCTCGAAACGGTGCTCGAGTACCGCGGACATCATGGCCTTGTCGGCGAGCAGGTTGATGCGGCGCGGCAGTCCGCGCGACAGGCCGCCGATCAGGCGCACCGCGTTGGCGGAAAAGATTCGGGGCCCCTCGTAGCCGGCCGCGCGCAGGCGGTTTTGGAGGTAGTCGTGGATGTCGTCATAGCTGAGGCGGCGCAGACGCAGGCTGTGGACGATACGGTCGCGCAAGGCGGCAAATGCGGGTTCGGCCAGACGCCGATCCAGCTCCGGGGGGCCCAGCAGAATGATCCGCAGCGCACTGTTGCCACTGCTCAGACCCTGCCCGAACAGGCGCAGACGCTCCAGCGTTGCCAGCGGCATCGCGTGGGCCTCATCGACCAGCACGACCACCTGCTTCTGGTTGGCTGCGTCGCTTCGGAACTTGGCCTCCAGGCGCACTCTGGCGCGGTCGGGGTCCTCGCGGGAGGCCTCGATGCCCATGGCGTCGGCCAGGGCGAAATCGAGCTGCTGCGCCGTCAGGGTCGGGTCCGCCAGGAGCACGAAGCGAAAGCGGTTGCTCGGCAGGGTGCGCATCAGCCAATGGCACAGCGTCGTCTTGCCGGCACCCACCGCGCCCGTGACTTTGACGAATCCCCGCTCGTGCTCGAGCACATAGCGCAGTGCGTCGCAGAAACTTGCCCGGCTGCCATCGACAAAAATCTTGGTCGGGTCGGTCGAGATGTCGAAGGGGCGGCTTTGAAGGCCGAAATGGGCGCGGTACATGGGAGCAGATTATGATTTTGTCGGCGTCGCTATGTGCGGAAGTCTGTCACACCTTCATGCTCAAAATGATGTCGAACCTTTTCACCATGGTCTGCCGTACGGCGGACCCCAGCGGCCGCGCAGCCTCCCAGGACTCAACGCCGGCAGCCTCCTACCGATCGAATACCTGTTCGACCACCAGCTGCACCTCGCTGCGGCCGCCCCAGTCGTTGCGTGCCATCCGGTAGGCGATACGGGTGCGCGGCGCCAAAGGCTCGGTGCGTCCGAACGCGATCGCGTTCATCGCCCGACCGCCCAGGCGCAGCTCCAGCTTCAGGTGTCGGTCCTTGAGCAGCCGCTGGCGGACGACCTCGACCTCATCGCAGAACAGCGGCGCTGGGAATCCCTGCCCCCAGACCGATTCGTCAATCGCGGCGATCAGGCCCAGATCCATCGACTCGCCGGCCAGCGGGCCGTCGGTCTGCCATTCGGGCGAAAACGCGCCGGAATCGGCGAGTTCGAGCACCGCACGCTCGAAACCGGCGCTGAAGGCCGCGAGGTGAGCGGCGGACAGCGTGAGTCCGGCGGCCATCGCATGCCCGCCGAAGCGCAGGACCGCGCCGGGAGTGCGTTTGGCGGCCAGGTCGATGGCATCGCGCAGATGGACGCCGGCGATCGAGCGCCCCGAGCCCTGCAGGCAATCGGGTTGCGAGGACGGGGCGAAGGCGATGGTCGGCCGATGGTGCTTGTCTTTCAGACGCGAGGCGACCAGCCCGATCACACCCGGGTGCCAGTCGGCGCGATAGACCACCAGCGTGGCGGCCTCGGTCGCCGGCTCGCCCGCGGCCTCGAAGGCCTGTTCGCGCATCCGCTCTTCGATGTCGCGGCGGGCTCGATTCATGGTGTCGAGTTCGGCGGCCAGTTCCAGCGCCCGATCCGGGTCGTCAGTGAGCAGGCATTCGATGCCGACGGTGATGTCGGCGAGCCGGCCCGCGGCGTTGATTCGGGGGCCGAGCGCAAACCCGAGATCGTTGCAGGTGGCGCCGCGCCATTCCCGGCCGGCAGCCTCGAAGAGCGTCCGCACGCCCACTTGTGCCTGGCCGGCCCTGATCCGGCGCAACCCGGCCGCCACCAGCAGACGGTTGTTGCGATCGAGCCGGACCAGGTCTGCGACCGTGCCCAGCGCGACCAGATCGAGCAGTCCCTGCAGGGCCGGTTCCGCTGTGCCGGCGAAAGCGCCGCGCCCGCGCAAGGTGGCACGCAGGGCAAGCAGCACATAGAACATCACGCCGACCCCCGCCAGGTGCTTGCTGGCGAAACCGCAGCCCGGCTGGTTGGGATTGACGATGGCCTGCGCGTCGGGCAGCGCGTCGCCCGGCAGATGGTGGTCGGTGACGATGACGGCGATGCCGAGTTCGTGCGCGCGCGCCACGCCTTCGATGCTGGCGATGCCGTTGTCGACGGTGATGATCAGGTCGGGCCGGCCGATCCGCGGGTGCGCCGCAACCAGGTCGACGATGGTGGGCGTGAGGCCGTAGCCGTGCTCGAGCCGATTGGGCACGAGGTAGTCGACGTTCGCGCCGAGCGCGCGCAACCCGCGCATGCCGACCACGCAGGCGGTGGCGCCATCGCAATCGTAGTCGGCGACGATGACCATCCGGGCTTTCGCCGCGATCGCATCGGCTAGCTGGGCCGCGGCACGCTCGATGCCCAGCAGGCCCTCGGGCGCCAGCAGCTGGCCCAGGGCGATGTCGAGTTCGGTGGCTGACGCGATGCCGCGTGCCGCATAGACGCGCGCCAGCACTGGGTGGATTCCGGCCGCCGCCAGCCGCTCGCGGGCCTGTGCAGGCACGTCGCGGATGCTGACGCGCACGGGGGTGTCGCTCATCGGCCGATGAGCGCGCTGGCGTCGAGCCGGTCCCAGAATCGCCAGCGACTCTGGGGTGTGGCGGTCAGATCGAGCACGCGCCGCTCGCCGGTCAGCACCACCCGCAGGCGATGGGTGCGGGCGGTTTGGTCGAGTACCGGGCCTTGTTCGACCAGCCAGCGCTCGAATTGCACCCAGGCGTCCTGCCAGGCGGCCACGTCGCCGAGGCGGCGTGGCGCGCGCCACCAGCCCGCATCAATGATCACGGAGCCACTGGGCGCGGCAGACAATTCGGCCAGCGGCGTCGCGGATGTTCCGGCCGCGACTGCTGAAAACCGGCTGACCCGCCAGCCGGCTGCGCGGCCCAGGCCGGCCAGTGCGGGGTCGTCGGTAATCAGCGAGCCGCTGCTGGCCGGCACCGGCTCGGTTGCGCAACCATCGAGCCACAACGCGTTTATCGGTCTTTGGCCGGCCTGCGAGCGGGCCTCGTTGACCGGATGCGCATGCCAGAGCATCTGGACCTCGGTCAGCAGGCGGCGCCAGTCGCGTGCCCGTTCGCCGCTCGGCTGGTAGGCGCTGATGTTGCGCCCGCTCGCCAGGGTCCAGGGGTAGGCCTGCAGCGACCAGGCCGGGCCACCCGCAAACCAGGCGGCCGGGCTTGCAGCTGTCAGCGACAGCCCGGCGGCCGCGAAGCTGGGCGCCACGGTCGCGGCAAGCTGAGCAGATTCGGCGCCGGTCAGTTCGAGTTGCAGGGGATCGGTCAGGACGGCGTGGTCCAGGCTCAGATGCAGATGGCAGGGCGTGAGCCGCCAGAAGGGCATCGGCACATCCAGGGCGCTGCCGGCGAGTGCCTGGATGGCGTCGGCGGGCGGGACCTTGAAAAAATCCCTGAGCCAGGCGTCCTCGGGCAGCTCGGCGAGCGGATTGCCGGTCAGGTTTGTATCAGCCAGGACCGCACCACGCCGCAACCGTGCATCCAGGTGCGCGATGCGCGGCGGCTCCATGCCGCCCCGGGCGTCGGGCGCATTGTCGGCGGCGGCGCCGGCGCAAAAGACAATCAGATCGTTCATGAAGCGGGCAAGCGGCGAACTGGGTGTGGTCAAGGCTGACAGAGCGCGCTGAGGCGCTCGTCGGAGGGGCTTTGATTCTATGGCAAACTTGGCCGATCCCATCCATCGGCGCGGACTTTGCGCGAACGCCAGCGGCGG
The DNA here is from genome assembly GCA_043757735.1 of Burkholderiaceae bacterium. Taxonomy (GTDB): domain Bacteria; phylum Pseudomonadota; class Gammaproteobacteria; order Burkholderiales; family Burkholderiaceae_E; genus Quisquiliibacterium. The sequence continues at coordinate 1,736 of JAYVOV010000103.1, read as the reverse complement.
CACGCCGCCCCACGCAGCGCTGAGCAGCGCGCCATTAAAGACCAGTCCATCGCCTTGCAACTCCCTTTCGAGATCCAGATCGGCCTTCGCTACACGCGAGCGAGCCGTCGCGCCGGCCGCCGCAATGGCTTCATATCGTTTATTTCGGCGTTATCGGTGTCGGGCATCGGCCTCGGGGTGGCTGCGCTCATCACCGTGCTGTCGGTGATGAACGGCTTCCAGAAAGAAGTCACCGACCGGATGCTCTCTGTGCTCTCGCACATCGAGGTGCTCGGCCCGGCCGCTGGCCTGCCCGATCCGGCACCGCTGCTGGCCCGCACGCGCGCGCATCCGCGCATCGTTGCCGCGGCGCCCTATGTGGCCGGGCAGGCAATGATCGCGCGCGACGACCTGGTGCGCGGGGTGCTGGTGCGCGGCATCGATCCTGCCCAGGAGCCGGCGGTTGCCGATTTCCTGAAGGGGCCTTCGGGCAAGCTGCTCGGTGGCCTGGTGCCTGGCGAGTTCGGCATCCTGGTCGGCAGCGAACTCGCGCGCCAGCTGCTGGTGCAGGTGGGCGACAAACTCGCGATCGTCGCGCCCCAGGGCACCACCACGCCGGCGGGCGTGGTGCCGCGACTGCGCCAGTTTACCGTCACCGGCATCTTCGAGTCCGGCCACTACGAATACGACAGCACCCTGGTGCTCGTGCATCTGCAAGATGCCGGCAAGCTGTTCCGGGTCGAGGGCGCCAGCGGCGTGAGGCTCAAGACCTCAGACATGCTGGCTGCGCCCGCCATCGGGCGCGAGCTGGCGGCGGAACTGGGCGCTGACTACTACGTTCGCGACTGGTCGCGCGAGAACCGCAACTGGTTCGCCGCGGTGCAGATCGAAAAGCGCATGATGTTCATCATCCTCACACTGATCATCGCGGTGGCCGCGTTCAATCTGGTGTCGATGCTGGTGATGACGGTCACCGACAAACAGTCCGACATCGCCATCCTGCGAACCCTCGGCGCGAGCCCGGGCAGCATCATGAAGATTTTCATGGTGCAGGGCTCGGTGGTCGGACTGCTGGGCACGGTGATCGGCGTGGTAGCGGGGGTTCTGCTGGCGCTCAATGTCGACAACGTGGTTGGCACGATCGAGACCCTCTTCAATTTTCAGGTGCTGCCCAAGGGCGTGTATTTCATCAACCACCTGCCCAGCGATCTGCGCGCCGATGATGTCTGGGTGATCGGTGCGGTGTCGTGCGTGCTGGCCCTGCTGTCGACGATCTACCCGAGCTGGCGCGCGTCCCAGGTGCGCCCGGCGGAGGCCCTGCGTTATGAGTAGCGCTGAATTGAGCCGATCCGAAGTGAGCGGCATGCAAGCGTCGACGGCGATGCCCGCAGAGGCCGGGCCCGAGGTGGTGGTGGCCTGCCAGGGACTGCGCAAGCGCTACGACGAGGGCCGTCATCAGGTGTCGGTGCTGCAGGGCACGGACCTGCAGGTGCATCGGGGCGAGCGCATCGCCATTGTCGGTGCGTCGGGCTCGGGAAAGAGCACCTTGCTGCATCTGCTGGGCGGCCTCGATTCTCCGAGCGAGGGTTCGGTGAGCTGGCTGGGCCGCGACATCGTCTCGCTGACCGAAGCGCAGCGCGGCACCCGGCGCAATGAGCTGCTCGGTTTCGTCTACCAGTTTCATCATCTGCTGCCGGAGTTCACCGCGCTCGAGAACGTCGCGATGCCGCTGCGTATTCGGCGTGTCAGCAGTGCCG
>JAYVOV010000102.1:0-9240 GCA_043757735.1 Burkholderiaceae bacterium | reverse complement strand
CGGCACGCGCCGAAACGCCCGCCGCGCCGCCGATCACCAGCAGCTTGTCGCTCGAGCCCGGCCTGTACCGATGCGAGCTGGATCGCCGGGTCACGGTGCGACGGCTGTCGGCCGACCGGCAGACCCTGGTGATCAACTGGCAGGGCAAGGACGCGCCCCTGCAGGCTGTGACAGCCCGAACCGGCGCTTTGCGCTTCGAGAACATCGCGGCGGGACTGGTCTGGCTCACCATCGTCGGCAAGTCGATGCTGCTCGACTCCAAGGTCGGGCGCACGCTGGCCAACGAATGCAATCTCTGAAATCCGGCCACCAGTGCGACCTGTGCGCGGTCTTACGTGAGCCAATCGGGTTCCATCGTGTCCGTCTGCGTAGCAGCGACGATCACGCTCCTGGCGCCGACGTCGTTGCGTGGGCAAGCGTCCGGGAGCGCTGGCCCCGCCGCGCCCGCGCCAACCGCAGCAACACCGGCGGCCGCAGCAACACCGGCGGCGTTTCCACGCCGGCGGACCGGGTTGTGGGAAATCCGCAGCGTAGGCTCGCAGGCGGCCGGCCTGCCGACAATGCAATTGTGCATCGGCGACGCAACCGACACTGCCGCCTCGCATCTCGATCGCACCCCCGGCATGCGCGGCGCGTGTACGCTCGGCCCCTTCGTCAGAGCCGGGCAAGCGTGGCTGTCGGAGTCGATCTGTCGCGAATCGCGATCGACTGTCGTGAGCCGGGCAATCGCCGCGGGCGACTTCACCAGCGAGTACCGGATCGACACCCTCGTCACGTATGATCCGCCGCTCGGCGGCGTGCGGCGCGAGGACAAGGACGCGGTCACGGCGCGCTGGATCGGCGACTGTGCCAGCACGCAACGTCCTGGCGACATGACCATTCCCGGAATGGGCACACTGAACATGACAGACGGTGGTTTCCGTCCCGAACCCGAGCCCCGCCCGGTCAAGCGCCGCGCTGGCAAAGGCAGCCCCGCCGCCACGCCCTAGGAAACTGTCGAAGTTGAATCCCAGGACGGCAAAGCTGCGCACCAAGATTCTTCCCCCACTGCACTCAGCCCCCAAACTCGACCCATCAAGAGGCCCCAATGACGAACAATCCGTTCAAGACCCTCAAGGACTTCAAACTCGCTTCAGGCAAGACTGGCAGGCTGCATTCGCTGCCGGTTCTGAGCAGGCGTTTCCCCTCCGTCAAGCGCCTGCCGGTCTCGATCCGGATCGTGCTCGAATCGGTGCTGCGCAACTGCGACGGCCTGAAGGTGACAGCCGAACACGTCGAGCAGCTCGCCAACTGGAAACCCAACGCCGATCGTGTCGACGAGATTCCGTTCGTTGTAGCGCGAGTGGTGCTGCAGGACTTCACTGGTGTGCCGCTGCTGGCCGACCTGGCCGCCATGCGCACAGTCGCCAAAGGCATGGGCAAGGACCCCAAGACGATCGAGCCGCTGGTGCCGGTCGACCTGGTCGTTGATCATTCGGTAATGATCGACCACTTCGGCTCGGCCAAGGCGCTCAACCTGAACATGAAGCTGGAATTCTCGCGCAATCAGGAACGCTATCAGTTCATGAAGTGGGGCATGCAGGCCTTCGACACATTCGGTGTCGTGCCCCCCGGCTTCGGCATCGTGCACCAGGTCAACCTGGAGTATCTGGCGCGCGGCGTGCACAAGGGCAAGGACGGCGTGACCTACCCCGACTCCCTGGTCGGCACCGACAGCCACACCACGATGATCAACGGCATTGGTGTGGTGGGCTGGGGCGTGGGCGGCATCGAAGCCGAAGCCGGCATGCTCGGGCAGCCGGTCTATTTCCTGACGCCCGATGTGGTCGGGGTCGAGCTCACCGGGCGTCTGCGCGAAGGCGTGACAGCCACTGACCTCGTGCTTACCATCACCGAGATGCTGCGCAAGGAAAAAGTGGTCGGCAAGTTCGTCGAGTTCTATGGCGAAGGCACGGCCAGCCTGGCACTGCCCGACCGCGCGACCATCGCCAACATGGCGCCGGAATACGGCGCCACGATGGGCTTCTTCCCGGTCGATGACCGCACGATCGACTACTTCCAGGGCACTGGTCGCACCAAGGGCGAAATCGACGCATTCGCCTCGTACTTCAAGGCCCAGGGGCTGTACGGCGTGCCCAGGGCCGGCGACATCGACTACAGCACCGCGCTCAAGCTCGACCTCAATACGGTCGCGCCTTCCCTGGCTGGCCCGAAGCGTCCGCAGGATCGCATCGAAATCGGCAACGTGCGCTCGACCTTCACCGAATTGTTCTCCAAGCCGATCGGCGAAAACGGCTTCAACCAGGCGCCCGAGCGGCTCGAGCCGGCGGTCAAGACGGCCAGTGGATTGGAGCTTCGCAATGGCGACGTGCTGATAGCGGCAATTACCTCGTGCACCAACACATCCAATCCCGGCGTGCTGCTGGCCGCCGGTCTGCTCGCCAAGAAGGCGGTCGAAGCCGGACTGAAGGTGCGCAAGCACATCAAGACCTCGCTGGCCCCCGGCTCGCGTGTGGTCACCGAATATCTTGAAAAGGCGGGCCTGCTGCCTTACCTCGAAAAGCTGGGATTTTCGGTCGTGGCCTACGGTTGCACCACCTGCATCGGCAATGCCGGCGACTTGACGGCCGAGATCAACGAAGCGATCAGCCAGAACGACCTGATCTGCGCCGCCGTGCTGTCGGGCAACCGCAACTTCGAAGCGCGGATCCATCCCAATCTGAAAGCAAACTTCCTCGCTTCGCCGCCGCTGGTGGTGGCCTATGCACTGGCCGGCAATGTGATGATCGACCTGATGAGCCAGCCCATCGCCAAGGGCAAAGGCGGCAAGGAAATCTGGATCGGCGACATCTGGCCGAGTTCCGACGAGGTCTACAAGCTGATGAAGTTCGCCATGAACCCGAAAGTGTTCAAAGCCAACTACGCGCAGGTCGACGCAAACCCGGGCAAGCTCTGGGAGAAAATCAAGGGCACGAAGGGCCAAGTCTACGACTGGCCCAAGTCCACCTACATTGCCGAGCCGCCCTTCTTCGATGGCTTTTCGATGCAGCCCCCAGCGAGCAGCGGCGCAATCCGCGATGCCCGAGCGCTCGGGGTTTTCGGCGACTCGATCACCACCGATCACATCTCGCCCGCCGGGTCCATCGCCGATACCTCGCCAGCCGGCAAGTGGCTGCTCGCCAATGGCGTGCTCAAGGCCGACTTCAACAGCTACGGATCGCGCCGCGGCAACCATGAAGTGATGATGCGCGGCACTTTCGCGAACGTCCGGATCAAGAATCTGATGATCGCGCCGACCGCCGACGGCTCGCGCATCGAAGGCGGCGTCACCCTGCACCAGCCCACTGGCGAAACAATGGCCATCTATGACGCGGCCATGAAGTATGTCGCTGACGGCGTGCCGACGGTCATCTTCGGCGGCGAAGAATACGGTACGGGCTCGTCGCGCGACTGGGCGGCGAAGGGCACGCAACTGCTCGGCGTGAAGGCTGTGGTCGCACGCAGCTTCGAACGGATCCATCGCTCCAACCTGGTCGGCATGGGCGTGCTGCCACTGCAGTTCAAGGACGGCGTCAGCGCTCAGTCACTGGGCATCACCGGCACCGAGACCTATGACATCGAAGGTCTCGACGGCGAGATCAAACCCCAGCAGGAGGTGACCCTGGTGATCAAGCAGGCCGATGGCAGTACAAAGCGGGCCGCGGTCCTGCTGCGAATCGACACCGCCATCGAGGTCGATTATTTCCGCCACGGCGGCATCCTGCCCTTCGTTCTGCGCCAGCTGATGGCAGCCTGAACCTGCGTGGCTCCCCTTTGGGGGCCGCGCAGGCCGCTGCAGGCGCTCTTCGGGGCGGCTGCAGCGCCGACCGGCCAGTTCAGGCCGATGCAGCGCGACCGCGATGGTACGCGATGAACTAAACTGATCTGTCACCCTCGCCATCGAAACTTCTTGCAGCCCTCTTCAATCATCGCAGGCGTGCCAGGCCTGAATCCACTGATCCGTGCACTCACCATGGGCGCGATGTCGTTCGGTGGTTGTTTGATCGCGCGTCTGCTGGCGTTTGAAAGTCCGGTTGGTCTGCTGATCTGGCCGGCGGGCGCCATCGCGCTGGCCTGCGGCTGGCGCTATGGGCTGGCGTGGGTCGTTCCCGCGGCACTCGGCGCCTCGCTGTGGGCGTTCGTCGAATTCGACAGCCCACTTTTCATTCTGACTGCCTTTCTCTGCAGCTCGGTTGGACCCATGCTCGCCATCACCGCGATGCGCAAGCTAAATACCTGGAAGCCGGCCGACTACCGCATGGAAGCGGTGCTGCGCTTCATGATGATGGGCGCTCTGATCGCGGCGCCGCTCGATGCCGCGATCGCCACGATCGGTCTGCGTCTGGCGGGATTCACGCCGGCGGTTCATTCCGCTCACCTGCTGGTTGCCTGGTGGCTGATCGACACCTTGGGCATTTTGCTGATCGCGCCAGCGTTGCTGGCGTGGGCGCGCGACGGCCTTTCGCAACTGCACGCGGGCGGCGAACCCGGCGGCGCCAGTCTGGACACCACCGCAGTGGTCCTCACCGTGTTCGTCATTGCCGGCAGCCTTCTGCTGTCGAGCCTGGGTCAACAGGATTACGGCCACGCCCTGCTCTTCTTCTTCTTCCCGATTGTCGCCTGGACCTCAGTGCGCATGCCGGAGCGCACCACCGCAATGACTGTATTCGTGACCGCAACGCTGCTGCTGGCTGTGCGAGCTTATGAGGTTGGCGATGCCAGCGACAACGTCGCGCGCGCGCTCGAAGGCTCGGTGCTGGTGTTGTGTGCGGTGGTGGTGGCGCTGCTGATGCAGGCTGTGGCCACAGATCGGCGGCAGGCCCTGGCCAGGGTCGCGCTGCAGGCTCGACAGGACATGACCACCGGTCTGCTAAATGACCGTGGGCTGCTCACTGAACTGTCGGAACGGCTGGCAGCCAGCGACCGCCCGGGGTACGGACTGATCGGCATCAATGTCGGCAATTTCGACACCGTCAATGACCTCTGCGGCCCGATCCAGGCGCTGCACCTGGAACAAAGCGCCGCCATGCTGCTGATGCGTCAGGCTGGGGCGCTGCAGGCAGCGCGCTTGTCGTCGGGGCGCTTCGCACTGCTGGTCGTGGCCGATACCGTGACCAGCGTGCGCAGTCTTGCGCGCGATATCTACGCCCAGCTCAATGGTCAGGTGTACAAGGCCGACCACGGCAGCATCCGGCTGCAGGCGAGCGTCGGCGGACTGCTGATCGATCGTGCCGTTTTGATCGACAGCGAGGACTGCCTGCTCTCGTTGTCAGACGCGATGGCGATCGCCGCCAGCGTGCGCGATCCGCAATTGTTCGTGGAACCCTTGTCTCAGTCAATGATCGACGCCCGCCGCTCGCATCAGGGCAAACTGGAGCATGTCCGCGAAGCGATCCGCGAGCAGCGCCTGGAAATTTATGCGCAGCCGATGGTCGACCCCGAAGCGCCCGAGGGCATGGTCGCCTATGAAGTCCTGACCCGGCTGCGTGATCCCGAGGGCCATATCATCCGCCCGCCGGAATTCCTGCCCCTGGCCGTGCAGGCTCAAATGACGGTTGCTCTGGATCGTGGGGTGATCGAAAAAGTATTCGCCTGGCTGGCCGAGCGCCCGCACGCCCTGGAGAGAACCTACAAGTGCTCGATCAATCTATCGGGAATGACCATGAGCGACGGCATGATCGCCGCCTTCATCCGCGAGCAGCGCGCGCGTTTCAAGATACCGGCCAGCAAGATCGTTTTCGAGATCACCGAAAGCGAAGCGATCCGCAATCCGGGAGCCGCTTCGCGGCTGGTCGACGAACTCAAGGCCGATGGCTTCGGGATCGCGCTGGACGACTTCGGCACCGGCCTGGCGACTTTCGAATACCTGAAGCGCTTCCCGATCGACTACCTGAAGATCGATGGTTCGTTCATTCGCAATCTGGTGAACAATCCCATCGACGAAGAAATCGTCCTGTCGACTGTGCGGGTTGCTCGCCGCCTGAACATCAAGACGATCGCCGAACACGTGCACAACCAGGCCATCTACGACCGGCTGCGCTTCCTGGGCGTGGAATACGTGCAGGGCGAACTGATCGGCACAGCGCGCCCCATCGCAGAAGTTTTTGACCAGATAGCCCAGTTCCATGTCCGCAACGGTGAAGCGATCGCGGCCTCGCAGGCCCTGGATCTCGCGCGTGCCGACGCCCAAGCACAGGCCGCAGCTAAAGAGCTTGCAGACGCCGAAGCACTCACCGAGGTCGATCCGATCACCGACGAGGATGCCCCAGCACAGGCTCAAGCAAAGGCCGATGCCCACGTCGAGCAGCAGCTCCGGGGCACCGTTGCGCCATCGGCATTCACCGAGTCGTCGACCACCGCAGATCGCTGAACCAGGCGTCGAGCTGCCCGCCGCCCTGGTCGGTATCGGCAGCGAGCGCGACCGCAGCCACCGGCGGCACGCCCTGACCGAACTCAGCGCCGAACGCGCGCTGGAAATCGGCCAGTAAGTCTCGTTCCTGCGCCCACCAGGCTCCCGGTTTGTGCTCCGAGCGCACAACCATCACCTGAACCCGCGAGGTATACGGCGAAACACGAAGCGTCTCTGCAGGCACCCGCGGATCGGCCACGTAACACAGCGTGGCAGCTGGCACATCAGCGCCATAGATTCCACGCGCCATCTGGATGAGAAGACGCTGGCCCAACGGCACTTTGGCCATCGGGTAGTCGAACATCAGGTACAGACGAAGGCTGAAATCGTCACCAGCCTTGTCGCCAAAGGAGCCAAGCCCGCTCGGCCAGGCATCGGTTCGCCAGGACCAGGCAAGGCGCGATGCCGGCAGCGGTGGCGTCAATCGATGCAGCAGGCTGGATGCCGACTGGCGCGACGCGATGCGCAATACCGTGCGGCCTTCGTCCTGGACCAGGCTGAAGCGGTTTGCCTCGGCCGAGCGCACGCGCTGCTCCTGCCATCCCGATGGCAGAACCGGGCCGGGCGGCATTGGGGAAAAATCGGCAGTCGGTCTGAACAACTGGCCGTCGACGCTGTCGCGCGAACCCGCTTGCGTCTGCGTCTGCGCCGAAACCTGTGCCTGTGCGCGGGCGGCGCCACCGGCGCCAACAGCCAGCGCGGTTCCCGCCACCATCAGCGCTCGCCGGGAAATCCCGAACTCGGCGCGTCCCCCCGTTTTGTCAGACGCCGCGATCGTCGCTCGCTCTTGCGTCATCTGTCCGCCTGCCAAGCCTGCCAGCGCAACCAGTCTGCCTGCTCATCGACATCCCATAACATCGGCAGCTCGAAGGCCGACAAGCCCGCTGATAGAACTCGTTCACGAGTCTGCGCCATGACCCGATCGGTGCTCCAGACGATGCCTTCGAACACAGGGGCGCAGGCGACTCGCGCGCCGACCAGCGCGTACCCGCCGTCTTCTGTTGGCCCGAAGACCAGGTCATGTCGGTCCAGCGCGCCAAATGCGCAATGCAATACGCCGGCGTCGATCGGTGGGATGTCGCACCCGATCAGCACCGCACGGCCACCCTGTGCCATGCAGGCCCGCAGGGCCGCTGCCATCCGGATGCCGAGCACACCCGCGATCTGTCGGACCATCCGCAAGCCGTGCTGCCGGGCGAGCGCTGCACACTCGCCCTCGACGTCAGCCCCTGTCAGACAAAGCCAGCCGGTCGTGGCGCCGCGCTCGAGCGCCTGCGATACGGCGGCGAGAGTCGACGACAGTAACTCACGATAGGCCGCCAAGGCCGCCGGCTCGCCCAGCGTCGCTGCGAGCCGGGTCTTGACCTGCCCCAGGCGCGGCACCCGCGCAAACACGATCACATGGTCGCCATCACCCGGCGCCGGCCACTGCATCGGCCACTGCTCAGGCCACTGCTCAGGCAGTTCAGACGCCGGCGGCTCGTTCATCGTCGCGGCTCGTCGTTGCGTTCCGTTCATCGCCGCGGCCCGTAATAGCGCTGGTGCAGTCGATCCGGGGACTCGCCCAGAAAATAGCGCAGGCGCAGGCTCCACATCATGAAGATCGTGCGCCAGACTCCGTGGGATTCCCATCGGCGCGCGCTGACCAGTACCGGCGGAAGCAAAGCCGCCGGCCGACCGGCGCAGCGTTTGAGCCGGGCGCTGAGTTCGATGTCTTCCATCAGCCGGATGGCTGCAAATCCGCCGCTGCGCTGCCACGCTGACGCGCTGATGAACATTGCCTGATCACCGGTGCAGATACCCGTAAGCCGGGAACGCAGATTCATCATCATGCCCACCACGCGCAGCATCGGGCGCGGCGAACGCAGGCGAACATCGAACCGCCCCCAGGCAGCGCCTCGCTCGAAGGCTTCGCGCACCAGGCGGGCCCAGGTGGGCGGCAGGCGGGTATCCGCATGCAGGAAGACAACTACCCGCCACCCCGGCTGCAAAGCCGCGACACCGGCGTTCATCTGTGCCGCCCGCCCTTTCTGCGCGCCGACCACGAGGGCGCCGGCCCGCGTCGCAAGCGACGCGGTATTGTCCTGACTGCCACCGTCGACCACGACCACCTGGCCGGCATACGGCAGCACAGTCGCCAGCACCGCTTCGATATCGGCGGCCTCGTCGAGCACCGGCATGACGACGGCCAGTTCGCAAGGATCAGCGTCGATCGTTCAGGCTCCAGTCGTACTCGAGATGGACGATCGGCTGCCGGCCCTCGCGAACCAGCTGCTGTTCGCGCGGGTCGTCGGCGAGCAGTTCGGCGTACTTGCCGAAAAACGCCTCCCGCGAAGCGATTCCCTGGTGGCCTTTTTCAAAATCGCCTTTGTACCAGTCGAATATCTTGGAGACTTCGAGCTTGCCGGCTTTGCCGTTGAAGCGATTGCGCGTCCGGTCACGCAGGAAGCGGCGGGTGCTGTCCTCGAGTTGCGCTTCCAGGCGGGCGGCCACGACCGCTTCTGGCCGCAAGGCGGGGCAGCCGATTGAAGCGCAGACCACCGCGAAGTGAATACGGGGCTCATCGAAAGCGCCGGGCGCGCGGATCACATCGTGCTCGACGTTGTCGAGGCTTCGCTCCTCGCCCAGCAGGCGGAAGAACTTGCGCTTCCAGGGGCTTTGAATCAGCGAACCGAGGTCGCGGATCGATTTAAGGTCAGGGTACTTGCTCAGGATGAGTTCGAGCGTGAACGCGTTGTAGGCGTTGATCAGGAACGCCAGCTTTTCGTCGCGCCGAAAGCCGTCGAACTGGG
>JAYVOV010000101.1:0-9260 GCA_043757735.1 Burkholderiaceae bacterium | reverse complement strand
GGCCCTTGGGCATTGAATCGGCCAGCGCGCCGACGAAAGGGGCCAGGACTACGTAGGAGATGGTGAAGAACAGCTTGAGCAGCGGCTTCATCCACTCTGGCGCGTGCAGCTCCACCAGCAGCGCGATCGCGGCGATCAGCAGCGCGTTGTCGGCGAGCGACGAGAAGAACTGCGCCGCCATGATCGTGTAGAAGCCGGGTTTCATGAATCCCTTCAGGTGGCCCAACGAGGTGGGCGCCGGCGTTATACCATGAAGCCCGTGCAGCCCAGTGGACGCATTGCCCGCCACCCCGGGTATGTCGCTCCGGCGGTCACGACCTTCCATGGCACCGGTATAGTTCGGCCCACTGTTCTGCCATGACCCGACCGATCCGCGCCCGTATTCAAATTGCGGCACTGCGTCATAACCTGGCGCAAGTGCGCGCGCACGCACCCGCTACCAAAATCTGGGCGGTGGTCAAAGCGAATGCCTATGGTCACGGACTCGCGGCCGCGCTGCGCGGGTTCGAGCAGGCCGATGGTCTAGCCCTGGTCGAGTTCGATCTGGCCCTCAAGCTGCGAGAGGCCGGCTGGCGCAAGCCGCTGCTCATGCTAGAAGGGCCGTTCGATGCCGGCGATGTTTCGCTGGCACGCCAGCATGGTCTTTCTCTTGCTGTTCACGAACCGCGTCAAATCGAGTGGCTGGCGGCCGATTTCGCGGGCAATACCGCGATCGACGTCTTTCTCAAAATGAATTCCGGGATGAATCGCCTTGGGTTTGCGCCGTCGTTGTGTGCGGACGCGTCGGATCGGCTGGCCGAACTGAGTGCGGTGGCCTCGGTCACCTGGATGACCCACTTCGCCAATGCCGATCAGCCGGGCGGGCTCGATGCTGCGCTCATGCGCTTCAACGACTCGTTGCCGGCGCGGCGGGTACCGCGTTCCCTCGCCAACTCGGCGGCGATCATCGACCATCCTTCGACCCATGCCGACTGGGTGCGGCCGGGCATCATGCTGTATGGCGCGACGCCGTTCGCCGATCGGTCGGCCGCGAGCTTGGGCCTGCGCCCGGCCATGTATCTGGAAACCCGCCTGATCGGAGTCCAGCACCTTGCCACGGGACAGGCGATCGGCTACGGCAGCGCATTTGTTACCAGCAGCCCAATGCGCGTCGGGGTCGTTGCCTGCGGGTATGCCGATGGCTATCCGCGGCATGCCCCGACCGGCACGCCGGTTGCGGTTGCGGGCATCCGAACCCGCACGCTCGGGCGCGTCTCGATGGACATGATCGTGGTCGATCTCGAGCCGGCGCCGCAGGCTGCGCCGGGCGATCCAGTGGAACTGTGGGGCGGGCTGGTTCCGATCGACGAAGTGGCGGCGCATGCTGGCACCGTGGGGTATGAGCTGATGTGCGCGGTCGCTGCGCGCGTGCCGCTCGTTCTTGAAGACTGATACGGCGACCCGCTCTCCATGGCCAAGGTGAAGACGCAGTTTCTGTGCAGCGAATGCGGCGGTGTGGCGCCGAAATGGTCGGGGCAGTGTCCGCATTGCAGTGCCTGGAATACCCTGCAGGAAACCACCGCCGATGACAAAGCCGGCGCCCGCAATCGGTTTGCCAGTCTCGCGCCGAGCGCAGGCGTGCAGACATTGGGCTCGGTCGCCACTGAAACAATCGAACGACTGCCGACCGGCAGTGAAGAGTTCGACCGGGTGCTGGGCGGAGGCCTGGTGGTCGGCTCGGTGGTGCTGATTGGCGGCGATCCGGGCATCGGCAAGTCGACGCTGCTGTTGCAGGCGCTCGCGCATCTGTGCGCCAGCCACCCGGTGCTCTACGTGTCGGGCGAAGAGTCGGCCGGGCAGGTTGCCTTGCGGGCACGCCGCCTGGGCTTGTCGGCCGACACCATGCCGGTGCTCACCGAGATCGCGCTCGAGCGCATTCAACCGACGCTGGAGTCGCGCCGGCCCGCCGTGGTGGTGATCGATTCCATCCAGACCGTGTACTCGGAGGCACTCAGTTCGGCGCCGGGTTCGGTATCGCAGGTCCGCGAGTGCGCGGCGCAGCTCACCCGACTGTCGAAGCAGCTCGGCTGCGCGATCGTGATGATCGGTCACGTCACCAAGGAAGGCACTTTGGCCGGACCTCGTGTGCTCGAGCACATGGTCGACACCGTGCTGTACTTCGAGGGCGACACGCACTCTTCCTTTCGACTGGTCAGAGCGTTCAAGAACCGCTTCGGCGCGGTCAACGAACTCGGCGTGTTCGCGATGACCGATCGCGGATTGCGCGGCGTGTCCAACCCTTCGGCACTGTTTCTGTCGCAGCATGCCCAGCCTGTGCCAGGCGCCTGCGTGCTGATCACACAGGAAGGCACGCGGCCACTGCTGGTCGAGGTGCAGGCGCTGGTTGACACCGCGCACGTGCCCAATCCGCGGCGTCTGTCGGTCGGTCTGGAGAACAACCGGCTGGCGCTGCTGCTGGCGGTGCTGCATCGTCATGCCGGTATCGCACTCTTCGACCAGGATGTGTTCGTCAACGCCGTGGGTGGTGTGCGGATCGGCGAACCGGCGGCCGATCTCGCGGTGGTGCTGGCGGTAGCCTCCTCGCTCAAGGGCAAGCCTCTGCCGCGCGGTCTGGCGGTGTTCGGCGAGGTCGGCCTGGCCGGCGAGATACGGCCCGCACCCCGTGGTCAGGAGCGCCTGCGCGAGGCCGCCAAGCTCGGCTTCTCACGGGCACTGGTGCCCAAGGCCAACTTGCCCAAGAAGCCGATCGAGGGTCTGGTCGTGGTCGGTGTGGACCGAATCGACAATGCCTTGAGCGCCGCCTGGGATGAATGACTCGGTTGGATTGAACCTGCCACCGGCCGAACAGCGCAAGGTGGTCAGCGGCCTGCAGGTGGGCATCTTCGTGGCCGCGCTCGATTCCACGCTGATATCGGTCGCGCTGCTGTCGATCGCACGCGATCTGGGCGGCGCCAGCCTGATCGCCTGGGTGGTCGCCGGCTACACGGTGGCCGCGACCGTTGCCATGCCTGTGTATGGCAGCCTCTCGGACATCCATGGCCGGCAGCGCATGATGACGATCGCCATTGCGATCTACGTCGTGGCCTGCATTGGCTGCCTGTTTGCCCAGTCGATGCCCCAGTTGCTGCTGCTGCGGATTCTCCAGGGACTGGGCGGCGGCGGGCTGGTGGTGCTGGCCCAGTCGACCATCGGCGACGTGGTGCCGCCCCAGGAGCGCGGCCGCTTTCAGGCCTGGTTGTCGGGCACTTATGCGCTGGCTGCGCTGATCGGCCCGGTGAGCGGCGGCTACCTGACCGTCTGGTTCGGGTGGCGCTCGGTTTTTCTGGTCAGCCTGCCTCTGGCCCTGATCGCGCTGCTGCTGACCCGCCGCATTCTCGCCCGACTGCCTCGGCCGACGCACGCGCATCCCCTGGACTATCTGGGCGTGCTGATCCTCGCGGGTGGCCTGACCAGCCTGATGATCGCACTGACGCGCGTCGGTCAGGGCGCCAGGCTCGACGACCCGTTGGGGGCGGGACTGTTCGTCGCGGGCGTGCTGCTGCTGCGCCTGTTCTGGCGCCGACAGTTCGTCGTGGCGGGGCCGATCATGGCGCCCGATCTGCTCAACAATCGCTTGGTGCGCTGGGGGTGTGTGGCCTCGGCGCTGGTGTTCTTCGCGATGATCGGCGGCGCGGTCATGCTGCCCCTGGCATTGCAGGCGATCGCCGGCAACACGCCGGATCAGGTTGCGCCGAAAATGCTGATGCACGCTCTGGCGGTGCCTTTCGGCGCGTTCTTCAGCGGTCGGATGATGCCGCGCAGCATGCGATTTCGGCGAAACATGGTGGTCGGCACGCTGCTCGGCGCGTTCAGCGCGGCAGCCCTCGCCTGGCTGCAGTTTGATTCGCCGGTGCTGGTCGGAATGGCGATGGCCGGGCTCGGGCTGGGCATCGGCATTTCGCTGCCCCCCAGCATCGTGGCGGTCCAGGTTGCCGTGGCGCCCAATCGCATCGGCGCGGCCACGGCCATCATGGGCCTCGCCCGATCGCTCGGCAGCGCGATGGGGCTGGCGATCCTCAGTTCGGTGCTGTTCGCGTCGATCGGCGACGCCGGTGGGCGCTCGGCCGCCATGCTTGTCAAGCAGGTAGGGCCGGCGGATCCATCCCTGGTGCGAGGATTCACGATTGTGTTTGCCTGCGTGGCGTGCGCATTGGCCTTGTCCGCGCTCGCCTCGCTGCGTCTGCCCGCCACTGCCCGGCGGCCAGCAGCCTGAGCATTCGAAGGCCGATCAGATCCGCAGCAGCCGGGCTGCTTCTTCGAGCCGCACGTCTTCGATCTCCATCATCACACCTTCGACGTCGACCGGCTGCAGGTCAGGGGTGAATTGGCCCGTAAGTACTGTGTCTGGCGCCAGCAGGCCCCGGTGGTATAGCGCCCAGATCTCCGGGCCGTAATCAGTTTTCAGCAGCGTTGGCTCGAAGCGCCCGAAAAAATCCCGCAGGTTGGCGACGTCGCGCAACAGCATGCGGCTGGCGTGGTTGTTGCCCGCTGCGTCGACCGCCTGCGGCAGATCGATGATCACCGGGCCGTCGGCAGCCAGCAGGATGTTGAACTCAGACAAGTCGCCGTGCACGACACCGGCGCACAACATGCGCACCACTTCGCCGATCAGGGTGGTGTGATGCTCATGTGCCTGCTCGGGCGTGAACACCACGTCGTTCAGGCGCGGCGCGGCATCACCGCTTTCGTCGGTGACGAGATCCATCAGCAGCACGCCGTCACAGAAGTTATGCGGTCGGGGCACGCGCACGCCCGCGGCGGCCAGGCGATACAGCGCATCGACCTCGGCGCTCTGCCAGGCTTCTTCCTGGGCCTGGCGACCGAACTTCGTGCCCTTGGCCATCGCGCGGGCCTGGCGCGTGTTCTTGACCTTGCGGTTCTCGGTGTAATCGACGGCCTGCCGGAAGCTGCGATGGGTGGCTTCTTTGTAAACCTTGGCGCAGCAGGTTTCTTCGCCGCAGCGGACCACATACACGGTCGCTTCCTTGCCGCTCATCAGCTGGCGCACAACCGAGTCGACGAGGCCTTCTTCGATCAGTGATTGCAGTCGTTTGGGTGCTTTCATGGCCGCCATTCTGCGCCATGCGGCGCAGTAACGTGCCGAGTCAGCCGCATTCGACACTTCCCTGGTCGGTCAATCGGGTGAGTTCGTCGGGCGCAGCGCCGAGTTCGCGCAGGAGTTCGGCCGTGTGTTCGCCGCGGCGGGGCGCCGCGCGCCGCAGCCCGCCGGGTGTTCCGCTCAGCCGCGGCGCGACGTTGTGCATCACCGTCGCCGGCTGCCGCGGGTCGGTGACCGCCTGGATGTAGACACCTCGCGCGGCGACATGCGGGTCCTGCAGCAGTTGTTCGGCATCGTAGATGGGCCCCACGGTCACGCCCTGGCTGCGGAACCAGGCCAGGCACTGCGCCTGGTCCATGCCGGCGATGAAGTCTGAAACCATCTCCTCGATCTGCTGGTCGCTGGCCAGACGGGCGGCGTTGGTGGCGAACCGTGGATCATCGAAAAGCGCAGCCTGGCCGATCGCCTCGAACACCCGCCGGGCCATGGTGTCTGACGAGCCGGACATCGAGACCCAGCGGCCGTCCTGGCAGCGATACGCGCCGCGCGGCGACGAGATTTTTTTGCTGGGCGCCGGAGTGTTGCCAGTGGCCGCGAAGTGGGTGACGTCCGGACCCATGATCGAGAGCATCGGTTCCAGCAGGGACAGGTCGATCACCTGCCCGCGCCCGCCCTTGACTTCCACTTCGCGCAATGCGGCAGCCACCGCGAACGCGCCGCTCAGGCCTGCGACCATGTCGGCCAGGGCCAGATTGGGCAGTTGCGGAGTGCCGTCGGGCCGCCGGTGCTTGTGGGCATAGCCGCTGAAGCCCTCGATCAGGCTGCCGAAGCCGGGCAACTCGCTGTAGGGGCCGGTCTGACCCCAGCCGGATACGCGCACGATCACCAGTGCCGGGTTGTCGGCATGCAGGGCTTCGGGGGCCAGTCCCATTGCTTCGAGTGTGCCGGGGCGAAAACTCTCGACCATCACCTGCGCGGTGCACAGCAGGCGGCGCAGCCAGCCCATCGCGGCGGGGTCGCGCAGGTTCAGCGCGACACTGCGCTTGTTGCGGGCGTAGACGCGCCACCAGCCGTCATAACCCTCGGGATGGTCGGGATGCGGTTCGCGCCACTCGCGCAAGGTGTCGCCGCTGCCGGCGGCTTCGACCTTGATGACGTCGGCGCCGAAGTCGGCCAGCTGCAGCGTCAGCATATTGCCGGCCACAAGACGCGACAGATCGACGACGCGAATGCCGCGGAGCGCGCCGGCGCTGGTGGAATCAGGATGAACTAGGGGCAGCTTGGAGGCGGTCATCTGGTGGGGTGCTCGAGGCGACGCATGGGGTGAAGCCCGCAAGAGTGCCACAGCCCTTGGCTGCCATGCGAAACCGCGAAATGCGGATCATCCATGTGGCGAGCCCGTCGCTGTCGGCCGGGCCGCGCGGTAGCATTCTCGCGTCGCATCGCGGGCGGCCCATCGACGGGCTGGTCCGAGTGCCTTACAGGAATCCGCACGATGGCTCTCTCAGCACCCGTTTCCCGCAGCCGCCGCCACACCCGTCAGATCATCTGCCACGGATACTTTCGTGACGATGGTCTATGGGATATCGAAGCCAGCATCATCGACACCAAGGATTACCAGTATCGCGAGCCAGAACGCGGCGTGCGCCCGATTGGCAGCCACGTCCATGAAATGCACGTCCGCCTCACGGTCGACTCGTCGATGATCGTGCGCGCTGTCGAAGTGGCGATGGCAGCTCGTCCCTACGAGGCGTGCGCGGGCGCGCCGCCGGCGTTTCAGGCGCTGGTCGGCAAGAGCATCGGGCCGGGCTGGCGCAAGACGGTGCAGGCCTGCGTGGGCGGCGTGCAGGGTTGCACTCATGTGCGCGAATTGCTGTTTCCGATGGCCACCGTGGCATTTCAGACCATCCTGGGCTGGGCCGAAGACGACGGAACCGACAAGCCCGTGCGGGTGACCGGCGATCCGAAAGGCTTTCTGAACGGCTGCCGGGCCTGGGCGCAGGATGGCGAGATGGTTGCCAGGCTTTACCCGCACTGGACGAAGACGCCGGCTGAATAAGCGCGTCCGGTGAGCTGGCACGTCCGGTGAGCTGGCGCGGCTCAACCGTCTTTGCCATCGGCGCGGGTGCGCGACAGCCAGGGCACATAAATCCAAAGGTACAGGGCGAAGGCGCTGCTCCAGGCGGCGGCGGCGGCCACCAGCACCACAGCTTCGCTCGAAGCCAGCGGTACCAGCGCCCGCAAGGCCGCTGCGCTCAGGACCAGTGAATAGGCGGTGACTTCCGCACCGGAGATCTGCAGCGGGCGACCGGTGTGGCCGCGCGCAGTGCGGGTGATCATCCCGATGATCAACCCGCCGGTCGCGCCGACCGCGAGCGCGTGAATGCCGGGTGAAACGCCGATGACGCCCCATTGCGCCAGCGCCAGCAGACCCAGGCCGAGTGGAATCCAGGCGTAGGCCGCGTGCAGAATCCAGAGAATCGGGCGACCGCGGGTGACCCATGGCTGCCAGCGCCAGCAACGATGCACCTGGAGGACTGCGGCCAGCCCGAGTAGCGCCGCCGACGCAGCGCCGGGGAGCGCAAAGACCCAGGCGGCCAAGGCTGCCAGGGTGATTGCCAGCGTCGGCCATTCGAGCTTGCCCGGCGCGGGCAGCCTCAAGCCGGGGGTAGCACCCATGGTGAACGCCGGTATCACGCGGCCGGCCATCACGCACTCGATCATGATGATCAAGGCCAGCCCGGCATACAGCGCGCGCAGCGCGGACCCATTGATGATGTCCAGGGTGGCCAGATGGAACGCCGCATTGGCGCCGGCCAGCAGGCTCAGCAAGGCCACCAGCGGCAGGTTGCGGCGGCTGCCGGCGCGCGTCAGGACGATCGCCAGCCGCACGGCCACTACGGGCAGCAGAACGAGATCCAAAAAGGCGTACAGCAGATGCGGGCCGGTGACGGCGGTCAATCGTGCCGCCAGCCAGAGAAGGGCAAGCAGGCCCAGGGCGGGGCCGCGCGCGACGGTCAGTCCGGTCCAGGCTTTGCCGGCGCTCAGCAGAAATCCGATGATGACTGCCGCCGCGAACCCGAACAGCATCTCGTGCGCATGCCAGAGCAGCGGCGCCACCGGCAGACGCAGCGACACAGCGCCCAGGTTGATCGCCACCCACAGGGGAATGCTGATGGCCGCAAATGCCGCCGCACCCAGATAGAACGGCCGCATTCCCAGGCGCAGCAGCGGCAGGCCGTAGGGGACTGTTTGGTCCGCTCGGGCTTGAGAGCGGTCCGACGTCGGGGGTTCGGCGATCTTGATGAGGGTCGGTTTCATGGCGGGGCGACGAATTCGGCGGTCGGTCCTCAGCCGGAGAATTGGACGCATCTCTAAAAGAGGTATGTTAACCACTCGATGCCGTGACCCTGGCGGATATCGCCGGCCGAGCGCGGCAACGCGGTCGCGTCCACCGGTGCCCCGTCAGGCGGCGGCGTGCGCCTGCTCAAGCTTCGGGCTATCTGACCGGGTTGGTACTCGCCGCCGCGATCGCCGCGTCGGCTGCCGCCAGCCCGCTGCGCACCGCGGACTCGAGGGTTGCCGGGTATTCGGGCCAGGCGTGGTCGCCGGCCAGCCAGAGACCCGACCATGGCAGGCGCTGGCCGTCCACAGTGTCGACGCCGACCCGCGGGCGATCCGGCGTGCACTGAAAAGTGGCCTTCTTTTCAGTGACGATTCGGGAATCCAGTGGTTCGGGCAGGTGCAACTGACGCGCGACCTGGCGGGCGATGCCGGCTGTCAGCTCGCGCGCGTCTTCGCGCCGGCGGCCGCGTGCGCTCACCACCACCGCGCCGACGGCCAGATCCTGCATCACGCCGCGCGCGAAAAACCATTGTCCGAACGCGCTGGCCTCAGCGTTCTCGGTGAGCATGATCGATGCCGGCAGACTGGGCGCGACGCTGGCCGGCCAGGCCAGATAGACGGTCGCGATGGCGTCGTAATCGAACTCGGCCAGCCGGCACAGCAGCTCTCGGGCGGGGCCCATCTGCGGCAGGCTCTGCAGGAGCCGAACCTGCACTGGCGGGGGCACGGCCAGGATGACAGCACTGGCCGGCAGTTCGCCGCCGGCGGTGCGCACACGCCAGCCTTGTCCGCGCGGGCCCGCCTGCAGCCCCAGCGC
>JAYVOV010000100.1:0-2520 GCA_043757735.1 Burkholderiaceae bacterium | reverse complement strand
CGATCTCGCGGATGACCTGCGTCGGCATCGCCGAAGACGACGAGCGGATGAAGCGCAGCGGATTGGCGGCAATCACCGCCTTGTTGTTGCTGGCACGGCTCAAAATGGTCTGATGCATGGTCGGCACCGCGGTGTACCAGGTGGGCCGCGCCTCTTCCATCCAGGCAAAGAACTTCAGCGCGTTGAAGCCCGGTGTGCAGCACACCCGGCCGCCGGCCGACAGCGGTGCCAGCACACCGGCGATCAGGCCGTGAATGTGGAACAGCGGCATGATGTTCAGGCCCCGGTCCTGTGCAGTCAGCGACAGGAACTCGCGGATATTGCGCGCCGACGCGCAGACGTTGCGCTGCGTCAGCGGCACGATCTTGGGCCGCGCGGTGGTGCCCGAGGTGTGGAGCACCAGCGCCACATCGTCGGCCTCGGCCAGACCCGGGCGTGCCGGCTTAGCGGCGATCACCCCTGCGCCGGTGGCTGCGATCGACCCAGAAACCCCCGCTTCGGCGGTCAGCTCGAAACAGCCCGCACCCTTGTCGCGCCGCGCATGCAACTCGATGATCCGCACGCCCAGCTTGCGCGCCACCGCCACGGCCGGCGACGCGCTGCCAAGCTCGACGATCAGGCCTTTGGCATTGAGGTCGGACAGATAGAACTCGAACTCGTCGGCCCGATAGCCCGGATTGAGCGGCGCGGCACTGGCGCCGGCCGCCACCGAGATGAAGGCGGTCGCCATTTCGGGCCCGTTGTTGAGCACGATCGCGACCCGCTCTTCGCGGCCGATGCCCAGCGCGTTCAAGGCGGCAACGGTGCTGGCCATCTGCGCGCGCAGCCCCGCGAAGCTGAGCCCGGCAACGCCGGGTGCTGACAAAGCCAACGCGTCATCGGCGCCGGCTGAAAAGAGCTGGGTGAAAGTGCTTTGCTGCGACATTGCCGAAACTCCGCAAATGGCCAAACCCGTGATTCTACGACCGCCCGACAGCCGGTGTCCGCGGTTGTTTGGGGGATTCGGCGGGCTGGACTTCCAGTCGGGCTCGCTGATCGGCGAGGGTGGCGGCCAGGAGCGCGGCGCAGGCGTAGACGGTGTCGATGCGCGGGGTTTCGAGGCCGGTCATGCGGGCGAGCTCCATCACAGTGCCGAGCAGGGCGTCGAGTTCGATGGGGCGGCCGCGTTCGATGTCTTGCAGCATTGAGGTCTTGTGTTCGCCGACGGCTTCGGCGCCGGCGATGCGTTTGTCGATCGACACGCGCATGCGGGCGCCGAGTTTTTCGGCGACAGCCTGCGCTTCGTGCATCATGCCGGCGGCCAGTTCGCGGGTGAGCGGGAAGCGGCAGATGCCGGCCAGGGTGGCGTGGGTGAGCGCACTCACCGGGTTGAAGGTGAGGTTGCCCCAGAGTTTGAGCCATATCTCGCCGCGCAGGTCAGTCGAGACCGGTGATTTGAAGCCGGCGCGGGTCATGGCTTGCGACAGGTGCAGCGCGCGCGCGCTCTTGCTGTTGTCGGGTTCGCCCAGCGAGAAGCGGTTGCCTTCGATGACCTTGACCACGCCCGGCGCGACCAGCTCGCTGGCCGGGTACACGACCGCACCGATGATGCGATGGTTTTCGATGTTCGCAGCGATCACGCCGCGCGGATCGACCATGGTCACGGGCCGCCCGTCGAATTCGCCACCGAGCTGGTGAAAATACCACCAGGGAATGCCATTCTGCATGGTCACCACGACCGTATCGGGGCCGAACAGGGCGCGCACGTCGGGCGCCACCTGCGCCACCTGATGAGCCTTCAGCGTGAGCAGCACATAGTCTTGCGGGCCGGCGTCGGCCATCGACTGCACCGCTCGAACAGGGTGCGCGACGTGTTCGCTGCCGTCCTCTTCGATCAGGCGGATGCCGTCACGGCACAGCGCCTCGAGATTGGGGCCACGCGCCACGAACGTGACGTCCTCGCCGGCCAGCGCCAGACGCGCACCCAGGTAGCCGCCGATGGCGCCGGCGCCGACGATGGTGATCTTCATGGAAAGTCCTTGCTCAGGTGTTCGCGCCGCCCGACGCGGCGCCAACGTTCTCGTTGCGCACGCCGACGTACTCGTTGCTCAATGTGCCGATGCCTTCGATCGTCACCTCGATGACATTGCCCGGCCGCATCGGCAGCACACCCACCGAGGTGCCGCAGGAAATGACATCGCCCGGCTCCAGGGTGAGCTCGCGCGACAGCCGCGCGACCAGCTGCGCTGGCGAGAAGATCATGTCGGCGATCGGATAATTCTGGCGCTCGCGCCCGCCCACCAGGGTGCGCACGGTCAGCCGTGCAGGGTCCAGGCCAGTGGCGATCACCGGCCCGAAAGGGCCGAAGGTGTCGAAGCTCTTGGCCCGCGTCCACTGCGCGAACGCCGGGTCACGGTTGATGAGTTCGAGCGCGGTGACATCGTTCACGCAGGTGTAGCCGAAAACAAACTGCGCCGCATCGGCCTCGTTCACGTCGCGGCAGCGGCGCCCGATGACCACGCCCAACTCGCCTTCGAACAC
>JAYVOV010000099.1:0-9305 GCA_043757735.1 Burkholderiaceae bacterium | reverse complement strand
TGGTCCAGCTGGCAGAAGGACCGCGCCTGATGTCGAGTCTCAAAGGCGTTCCCGCCGATCCGGCCAAACTCGTGCTGGACATGCCGCTGCAGGTGCTGTTCGAGCCGCGGGGCGACATGATGCTGCCGGTCTTCGAACCCGCCGGGAGCCACGCATGAAGCCCGTCACCATCGCCTTTGCCGGTGCCGCTGAAACCGATCTGGGCGCGCTGCCGCAGTTTTCCGAACTCGATCTGCGGGCCGACGCAGCGCACCGCGCCCTGGCCGATGCCGGCCTCACTCTGGCCGATGTCGACGGCATCACCAGCGCTGTCGAGTCGCCGATCGACGTCGCCCATTACCTCGGCATCACGCCCAGCTGGTACGACGGCACTTCGGTGGGCGGCTGCTCATTCCTCGTCCATGTGCGCCACGCCGCCGCCGCCATCCGCGCCGGGCTGTGCAGTACCGTTCTGGTGCTCCATGGCGAATCGGGCCGTTCGCGGGTTGGCGCCGTGCCGCGCAACCGGCCGCCCTACGGCATGCTCGGCCAGTTCGAACTGCCCTATGGCGCCTTTGCGCCACCCAATATGTTCACGATGCCGGTCATGCGCTATCTGCACGAGACCGGCACCACGCACGAGCAGCTCGCCGAGGTCGTGGTGGCGCAGAGCCACTGGGCGGCCGGCAACCCGCGGGCGAGTCGCAACAAGCTGCTCACTGTCGAAGACGTGATGGCCTCGCCGCTCATCGCCTATCCGTTCCACAAGCTCGAGTGCTGCGTGGTGACCGACGGCGGCGGCGCGATCGTCATCACCACCGCCGAGCGGGCACGCAATCTGAAACGGGCCAAGTCGCCGGTATATTTGCTCGGATCTGGCGAAGCCTGCGACAGCCCGATGGTCTCGATGATGGACGACCCCACCTCCTCCAAAGCATTCCGCCTGGCGAGCCGCGCTGCATTCGCCGAAGCCGGCATCAGACATGCCGATGTCGATCACCTGATGATCTACGACGCCTTTGCGCACCTGCCCTTGTACGGACTCGAAGATTTGGGCTTTGTTGGTCGCGGCGAAGCCGGCGCCTTCATCCAGGCCGGACACACCCGGCCGGGCGGCAAACTGCCGCTGAACACCAATGGCGGCGGCATTCTGTACACGCACACCGGCATGTACGGCATGTTCGCTATCCAGGAGGCGGTGCGCCAATTGCGCGGCGAGGCATTCCGCCAAGTGCCGGGCGTGAAGACCAGCGTGGTGCAGGGCGTGGGCGGGATGTTCACCGCCGCTGCCACCCTCGTGCTGTCCAACCAGCAGCCTTGACCGGATCACCGCCATGAATTTTGATTTTTCAGATGAGCTCAACCTGCTGCGCGAGCAGGCGCGCCGCTTCCTGAAGGACCAGTCCTCGACGCGAGCCGTGCGCCGCGTGCTCGAAGGCGGCGACACTTTCGATCGTTCTCTGTGGCGCGGCATCG
Organism: Burkholderiaceae bacterium; assembly: GCA_043757735.1. Lineage (GTDB taxonomy): Bacteria > Pseudomonadota > Gammaproteobacteria > Burkholderiales > Burkholderiaceae_E > Quisquiliibacterium. Next base: position 7,850 of record JAYVOV010000099.1, on the reverse strand, counting down.
CCGACATGGGCTGGCTGGGCGCTGCGGTTCCCGAAGCCTACGGCGGCGCCGACCTGGGCCGCGAGAGCCTGTGTGTGCTGGCCGAAGAACTCGGTCGCGCCCTGGCGCCGGTACCCTTCGGCTCGTCGGTCTACCTGGCCACCGAAGCCATTCTCAGCCATGCCAGCGAAGCGCAGCGTCAGGCCTGGCTGCCCGAGATGGTGAGCGGGCGCAGGATCGGTTGTTTCGCGCTGGCCGAGGGCACCGGCAATCCGCGGGTCAAGGCCGTGTCGGCCCGGGTTCGGGGCGGCAAGCTCAGCGGTGAAAAATGGCCGGTCGCCGATGGCGACATTGCCGATCTGGCCATTGTGGTCGCACTCGACGAAGCCGGCGAACCGGGTCTGTTCGCGGTCGAACTCGCCGGTGCAGGTGTCACGCGCAGTCCGCTCACGAGCGTCGACCCGTCGCGCAATCAGTCGCGGGTGCAGTTCGCCGATGCGCCGGCGCTTGCGCTGGGCGAAGGCGCGCAGGGCTGGGCCTGTATCGAGCAGCTGCTCGACCGTGCCGCCGTGCTGACCGCCTTCGAGCAGGTCGGCGGCGCCAGCGCCTGCCTGGAAATGGCAATCATCTACGCCAAGGAGCGTTACGCGTTCGGTCGGCCGATCGGTTCCTTTCAGGCCATCAAGCACAAGCTGGCCGATGTCTACATCGCCAACGAACTGGCCCGCTCGAACGCCTATTACGGCGCCTGGGCCTTGGCCACCGATGCGCAGGAGCTGCCGCTCGCGGCTGCCACTGCCCGGGTCGCAGCCACCGACGCCTTTTTCCTGGCCGCCAAAGAGAACATCCAGACCCACGGCGGCATGGGCTTCACCTGGGAGATGGACTGCCATCTGTACTACCGGCGCGCCAAGCTGCTGGCAGCGCAACTGGGCAGCAACCCGCACTGGAAAGACCGCCTGGTGCACTTCTGGAACGCACAGGCCGCCGGCTGAAACCGGGCGAACCCACGGAGATCGATCATGGATTTCAACGACACCCCCGAAGAAGCGGCGTTTCGCGCCGAGGTCCGCGCCTTCCTGGACGCCAACGCCACCCGCAAGCGGCCCAATGAACCAGCGCAGCGCGGCCGCTACAATGAAGGCCCGGAGGCGCTGGCCCGCGGCAAGGCCTGGCAGGCCAGGAAAGCCACTGCCGGTTTCGCCGGCATCACCTGGGATCCGCAATGGGGCGGGCGCGGCGGCTCGTCCATTCAACAGGTGATCTACAGCCAGGAAGAAGCCAGCTACAACGTGCCGCGCGGCTACTTCGAGATCGGCCTGGGCATGTGCATCCCCACCCTGATGCATTACGCCAGGCCGGAGCAGCTGCAGCGTTTCGTGCGCCCGGCGCTGCGCGGTGAAGATATCTGGTGTCAGCTGTTTTCCGAGCCTTCGGCCGGCTCGGACCTTGCCGGCCTGCGCACCCGTGCCGAACGCGATGGCGACGACTGGGTCATCAACGGCCAGAAGATCTGGACCTCGGGCGCGCACTTCTGCGACTACGGCCTCCTGATCACGCGCACCGACCCCAGCGCGCCCAAACACGCCGGCCTCACCATGTTCTTCCTCGACCTGAAAACGCCGGGCGTCGAAGTCCGCCGCATCAAGCAGATCTCGGGCACGTCCAATTTCAACGAAGTGTTCTTCACCAATGTCCGCATCCCAGATGCGCAGCGCCTGGGCCCTGTAGGCGGCGGCTGGAAGGTCTCGCTGACCACGCTGATGAACGAACGTCTGGCGGTCGGTGAAGCGCCGGGCCCCGACAGCGGCGACATCTTGCAGCTCGTGCGCAGTCTGGAAATAGACGGCGAGCCCGCCCTGGCCAATGCCGCGGTGCGTGATCGCCTCGCCGACTGGTACGTGAAAACGCAGGGCCTTAAGTTCACCCGATTTCGCAGCATGACGGCACTGTCGCGCGGCCAGACCCCCGGCCCCGAAGCCTCCATCACCAAGACGGTGAGCGCCACCAAGCTGCAGGAGATCGCCTCATTCGGTATCGATCTGATGGGCCAGGCGGGCGCCATCATGGATCCCGAACTCATGCCGATGCAGGGCTGGTTCCAAGAGGCGCTCCTGTACGCGCCGGGCCTGCGCATCGCCGGCGGCACCGACGAGATCTTGCGCAACATCATTGCCGAGCGTGTTCTGGGGCTGCCCAGCGATGTGCGCGTCGACAAGGAGGTCCCGTTCTCGGAACTGCCCAGCGGCAGCGCCCAGGGCTGGAATTCCGCCGGTCGTGCGAGTTGACGGGCGCGCCATGAAGACCTGGCAGATCGGCGATGTGCGCATCACGCAGGTGATCGAGTCCGGCGGCATTCCCACCTCCGGGCTGTTCTTTTTTCCGGTGGCAGACCCCGGGTACGTCAAACGCTACTCATGGCTCAAGCCCCATTTTGCCAACGACGACGGCAAGCTGTTTGCGTCGGTGCATGCCTTCATCATCGAGTCCCAGGGCCGGCGCATTGTCGTCGACACCTGCGTCGGCAATGACAAGAACCGGCGGGTGAAAGGCTGGAATCGGCTGCAGACGCCGTTTCTCGAGAACCTCGCCAAAGCTGGCTATCCGGCCGAATCGATCGATCAGGTCATCTGCACGCATCTGCATGTCGACCACGTCGGCTGGAACACCAGACTGGTCGACGGCAAATGGGTTCCCACCTTCCCGAATGCACGGTACCTGTTCGGCCGGATCGAATGGGATCACTGGTCCAACGAGCCGCTGGGCGAAGGCGCCGACGACATTCTCGGCGACTCGGTGCGGCCCATTGTCGATGCCAGACTGGCCGATCTGGTCGAGATGGATCACCGCCTCACCGATGAGGTCTGGCTGGAGCCCACGCCGGGCCACACACCCGGTCATGTCAGCGTGCGCATCGAATCTCAGGGGCATCACGCGGTCATCACCGGTGACCTCATGCACCATCCCATCCAGTGCACCGAACCCGACATGCGCAACAACTTCGACAGCGATGCGGAAGCTGCGCGCGTCACCCGCCGGGCGTTTCTCACCCGCTATGCCGACCGGCCGGTGCTGGTGCTGGGCACGCACTTCGCGCCGCCCACCGGCGGCTGGATCGTGAAGGCGGGCGACACCTGGGAATTCGACGTCACCGCCCGAGCGGAGCCGACATGAGCCATGGCGGCGCGCCACTGATCATTGAAGCTGCGCTGAACGGCGGCTTGCCCAAACGGCTGAACCCGAAGGTTCCCCATACGCCGGCGGAGGTCGCGGCTGACGCGATTGCCTGCCTGGACGCCGGCGCGGCCGTCATCCACAACCACACCGGCGACCCGGTGATCGGCGGCAGCGGCGTTCACGATCCTCAGCCCTACCTCGATGCCTGGCGGGTCATCCTCGCCGCGCGGCCGCACGCCCTGCTCTACCCCACGATGGCCGGCGGCGGCCCGCATGTCAGCGTCGAAGCGCGTTATTCGCACATTGTGACGCTGGCGCGCGCCGGCGTTCTGGCGCAAGGGCTGGTCGATCCGGGCACCACCAATTTCGGGCGCACCGACGAGACCGGGCGGCCGCGGCCCGACGAGGTGGTCTACATGAACACCTATCGCGATTCGGTTCATATGGTCGAGGCCTGCCGCGCGCTGGGCGTGGGACTGTCGATCTCGATCTTTGAACCTGGCTACCTGCGCTTCGTGCTGGCGTATCACCGTGCGGGTGCCCTGCCACCCGGCTCGATGGTCAAACTGTACTTCGGCGCCGGCCGCACCTTGTTCGGTCTTCCGCCTACTCGCGCCGCGCTCGATGCCTATCTCGACATGCTCGAGGGCACCGGTCTGCCCTGGCTCGTGTCGGTGCAAGGCGGCGACGTCGTTGCCTGCGGACTGGCCAGGCTCGCCCTCGAACGCGGCGGGCACCTTCAGGTCGGGCTGGAGCCATCCGGCGACCGGCAGCGCAGCAACGTCGATCTGGTCAATGAAGCGGTTGCGCTGGCCGCCAGCATCGGTCGGCCTGTCGCCGACGGCCTCGCCACCACCCGGCTGCTGGGGCTGCCAGCACGATCGGCCCACTGAGGCCAGGCCCGCGCGACCAGCCCGTGATCTGACGGTGTAGAGACGCAGACGCCAGCCATCCAGCGGACGGACCAAGCACCGCCCCGCGAGTCCGATGGCACACTACGATGATGTGGCACAGATGGGCTTTCTTCCTGGCGGGCGTGCTCGCCTTGCTGGTGCTTGCACCGGCAATGCTGGCCATGCTCGCGCTCGAGCATCAGCCAATCCGCCAAACCGCACCGGCACTGACGGTGGAAGATCTCGACCGGGCCAGGCTGCTCCTGCGCAGCAACGATCCGCGCTGGCTCAGGGCGGGCCAGCAGCGCGAGGTCAGTCTGTCCCAGCGCGATCTCGATCTGGTGTTGCATCACCTGGCGGCACGGCTGCAGCAGTCGGTCGTGCGCAGCGTCGGCGTCGAACTCGGCGATCAAGTCGCCTGGCTGCGCCTGGGCGTCGCAGTGCCCGCCAACCCCTTCGGCAACGTGCTCAATCTGGCGCTCCGCGTGACTGCACGCGAAGGCGGTCTGGCGCTGACAGGCGCGCGCGTCGGGCGCATCACGGTGCCCGCCTGGCTCGCGAACGCTCTGCTCGGGATCGTCGAAGCGCGAGCAGGCCACCCGGCGCTGTTCGCGGCGCTGCGCGAAGCCTATGGCACCACCAGCCGCTGGGCTATCGATCAGCAGGGTGCCCGCTTCACTTTCATCGCCCGCCCCGATCTGGCCTGGCGGCTGGAATCACGCGGCCGCGACCTGCTCCTGCCGCCTGCTGAACGCGAGCGCATCGCCCTCTATTTGCGGCGTGCCAACGCGCTGGGCGCAGTGCGCGCGCCGGTGGCCAAGTCGCTGGTGCCGATGCTGCAAGATCTCATTGCGATGGCCGCCACACGCACCGCCGAAGGCCACGATGCGCGCGCCGAGAATCGGGCAGCGGTGCTGGCCCTGGCCATCCACGCGGTCGGTCGCGCCGACCTGGTGTCGCGGCTCCTCGGGGTCTCTGCACCGCGCGGCGCCTTCGGAACAGTAACCCTGCTCGGCCGTGCCGACCTCGCTCAGCACTGGCTGGTGTCGGCCGCGCTGGCGCTGGAGTCCGACACCAAGACGGCCGATGTGATCGGCGTGTTCAAGGAGGTGCTCGATTCGCGTGGCGGCTCGGGCTTCTCGTTCGCCGATCTCGCGGCCGATCGCGCCGGCGTACGATTTGGCGAAGCGGCAGCAGCCGACCCGGCGAACTGGCAGCAGCGCGCGGCGGGACTGCGCATTGAAGCCGACCTGATGCCCGCCATCGACGCACTCCCCGAGGGTTTGCAGGAGCCCGAGTTCCAGAAGCGGTTCCGGGCGCGCGACAACCAGGCCTACGCGCAGGTGCTGGCGGAGATCGAGAAGCGCCTCGGGCGCTGCCGATTTTTCGCCAAGGTGGCGAGCTGATCCGGGCGGGCGGCCGGGTCGCTGCGCACGGCCCGGCCGGCCGTTTCATGTCTCGCCGGATCGCGCACAGGGCTGCTCGTATCTCGGTCTACACTCAGACAAACCAAACCCCGAGGAGATCCCATGTCTGAATTCTGCACAGTCGAACGCGACGGCCACCTGACCATCGTCACCCTCAACCGACCCGACGTGATGAACGCGCTGCACTATCCCGCGCACCTCGAACTCGAACAAGTCTGGAATGCCTTCGACGCCGATCCAGAACAATGGGTTGCAATCGTCACCGGCGCCGGCCCGCGCGCGTTCAGCGCCGGCAACGACCTTAAATTCCAGGCGGCAGGCGGCAAGCGTGGCTTCGTCGCAAGCGGCTTCGCGGGTCTCACTTCGCGCCACAACCTGAACAAGCCCGTGATCGCCGCCGTCAACGGCGTGGCCATGGGCGGCGGCTTCGAAGTCGCCTTGGCGTGCGACATCATCATCGCGGCGGCCAACGCCCGGTTCGCGCTGCCCGAACCCAGGGTCGGCCTGGCCGCGCTGGCCGGCGGAGTCCATCGCCTGCCGCGCACCATCGGTCTGAAGCGCGCCATGGGCATGATGCTGACCGGACGTCATGTATCGGCGCAGGAAGGCTATGAGCTCGGCTTTGTGACCGCCCTGGCCGCCGAAGGCGAATCGTTGTCCGAAGCCAAAAAATGGGCGGCACAGATCCTCGAATGCTCGCCGATGTCGATCCGCGCCACCAAGCAGGCGGCGATGCAGGGCCTGGCCATTGCCGACGTCGCGACCGCCTACAAGGTCGAATACGACGCGGTCGCCCGGATGCGCGCCAGCAGCGATTTCATCGAAGGTCCGAAGGCCTTCTCCGAGAAACGCAAACCCAATTGGAAGTCTGAATGATCACCAGGCCGCTGCCGGCGCCGACTGGCGTGCGCGTGGTCGAGAGCGCGCCCAACATCGCCAGTCCGTTGGCCAGCGAAATCCTCGCCACCCTCGGCGCCGGTGTCTTGAAGATCGAGCGCCTCGAGGTGGTCGGCGTGCCGGTTCCCGGCACGACCAAAACCAAGACCAAAGCCAAGACCAAAGCCAAGACCAAGATCAAGATCAAGGAGGGTTCATGAACCGGCGCAGTTTCAATACGGTCCTTGCGGGCGCGTCGCTGGCGATCCTGGCCGGCACCGCCGCCGGCCAGGCGCGCACCCGCCCGATGCAGATCATCGTGCCCTTTGCGCCGGGTGGTTCGGGCGACATCACCGCACGCTTGATCGCGCAATACATAGAGGGCAAGACCGGGCAGCGGGTGCTGGTCGAGAACAAGCCCGGGGCCAACGGCATCATTGGGGTTGAAGCCGCCAAGATTGCGCCCGCCGACGGACAGTCGCTGCTGCTCGCCACCACCTCCACACACGCCGCCAACCCCAGCCTGTACAAGAAGCTGCCCTATGACCCCGATCGCGACTTCCAGATCGTCGGCGTGTTCGGGTCGGGTGGCAGCTACCTGCTGGTCAAACCCGACGCACCCTACAAAAGCTTCGCTGAATTCGTGGCGTATCTGAAAGCACGACCGGGCGCGCTGAACTATGGCCATTTCAACGCCTCTTCGCAGGTCCCTGGGCATCTGCTGAACAACCTGGCCGGCACCGACATCAGGCCGGTTCCGTACAAGCAGATCGGCGCCGCCATGACCGATCTCATCGCCGGCCAGATTCAGGCCGTGTTCGTCGACACGGCCGCCGGTGACACCTACGTCGCATCCGGCCAGCTTCGTGCCCTTGCGGTCACCAGAACCGAGCGCATGGCCAAGCATCCCAATCTGCCGACCTTCGCCGAGACCTATCCTGAGTTCGTCATGACCGGCTTCCTGGGCCTTGCGGTACCGGCCGGCACGCCACGCGAAGCCGCGCAGGCGCTCAACGACCAGATCAACGACGCGATCACCTCCGACCCCATGCGAGCGCAACTCGAAAATTTCGGCTTCACACCCAAACGGCTGTCACTGGACGAAGCTGCGGCCCATGTGCGCAATGAGCGCGCAAAGTGGAAGCGCTACATCGCGCTGGCGAAGATCGAGCCGCAGTAATCGCGGCGGCCAGCCGCCAGGCTCAGATCACCGAACGCGAAGCGCGTCAGCAGATAGTCCACGCCAACCTGCTCGATGTGTTCGAGCAGACGCTCGCGCACGGTGGTCGCGGTGCCGGCAACCACCAGACCGCAAAGCGCTGGCGCAGTGGGCGCGCGAGTTTGGCCCCGAGGTGGTGGTGATGGAGAGCACGGGCATCTACTGGAAGAGCCCGTATGCGGCGCTGGAGGCGGTGGGTATTGCCGCGTGGGTGGTCAACGCGCGGCATGTCAAGAACGTGCCCGGTCGCAAGACCGATGTGGCCGACGCCCAGTGGCT
>JAYVOV010000098.1:0-9336 GCA_043757735.1 Burkholderiaceae bacterium | reverse complement strand
CCATCCGCGCGCAGCTCGATGCCTTGCTGGCGCAGGCACGTCAGGGCGCGCTGCTGCGCGAGGGGCTCGACGTCGTGCTGGTGGGCGAGCCCAACGTCGGCAAATCCAGCCTGCTCAATGCACTGGCCGGCGCCGAGGTGGCGATCGTCACCGCGATCGCCGGCACCACGCGCGATCGGGTGTCGCAGGCGATTCAGATCGAAGGCGTGGCACTGAACATCATCGACACCGCGGGGCTGCGCGTGACCGCCGATGAAATCGAACGGATCGGCATCGCGCGGACCTGGCAGGCGGTGGAGCAGGCCGATGTCGTGCTGCAACTGGTGGTGGCCGAGGCACCTGGCGCAGAGGGCGCAGCCCTTGGCCCGGTTGGCGATGGTACCGAGCGAATTTCCCCTGAGCTGCTGGCGCGCCTGCCGCGTGGCGTGCCGATCGTGCGCGTGGTGAACAAGATCGATCTGGTCGGGGCGCCGCCGGGGATTCATCGCAACGCGCAGGGAGGGGTCGAGTCAGTGTGGCTGTCGGCACGAGGCGGCGAGGGTATCGATGCCTTGCGGGCGGCGCTGCTGGAGCGGGCTGGCTGGCAGGCAGCGGGGGAGTCATCGTTTATTTCACGCGAGCGGCATCTGATTGCGCTGCGGGCAGCGCAGGGGCATCTGGAGCAGGCGCAGGCCAACGCGATGGCGCGGGCTCAGCAGCTGGACCTGTTCGCCGAAGAGCTGCGGCTGGCGCAGGGTCAGTTGAACGAGATCACCGGGGAGTTCACTGCAGATGATCTGCTGGGGGTGATTTTCAGTCGGTTCTGCATCGGGAAATGACGCGTGCTTTTGGCCATTTGGCGCTCAGCTACTTCTTTGGGAGATGAATGATCCGAGCGCTCTCGGGTGCAGCCTCTTGAGCTGGCTTGATCTTTCGCAGGAAGCCCGGCGCGACGGTCCAGTGCTGCCCTCCTTCGGTGATGACCGTGACCGACCTTCGGTTGTTCAGATCGACCCATTCAGGCTCTGTCAGTTTGCATCTCTATTGGACAGCGAAGAACGCCTCGATGGCGCTGACAACCTCGCGGGGGCGGGTGACGGTCGGAACATGACCCGCACCTTCAATGATGACCAGTTCGCTGGTTGGGAGTAACCGTGCCAGGTTCTGCGAATTTGCCACGGGAGTGATGACGTCACGGCTGCCGTGGATCAGCAGCGTGGGTATTTTAATTTGACCAATGCGGTGCTCGAGCTGCACCGGTTCCAGGCACTCCATCAGCTGCACCGCGGAGGCGCTGTCTGAGCGCATCACGATCTGCTTTCCCCAGCGACGCTCGGCCGTGCAGTCTTCTTCTGGTGTGCAGGCGTTGACGAACATTTCCATGGTGGCTTCGAAGTTGGCCTTGCAGCCTTCAACGAAGCGCGCGGCGCCCGGGCTCTTGCCGCCTTGATAGCGCCCGTCGACCAGTACAAGACCAGAGAACCGTTCCGGCTGACGAAGCGCGGCTTCGAGTACAACGAACGCACCGGACGACTCTGCGGCCAGCACACAGGATTTGATTTCGAGTGCGTCGAGAACGCGGAAGAGGTCATTCACCAGCAGCTCGAATGTGATGGTTTCGGCGCGATTCGCTGATGCGCCGGTGCCGCGATGGTCGTACGTGACAGTACGCCAACTGCGGCTCAGTGCCTCGAAGGGCTGTTGCCACAACTCGCCGCTGCCAACCCAGCCGCCGTGGGCAACTATTGTTCGCGGACCGCTGCCATATGAGCTGACGAACAAGTCTGCGTCATGAGATTTTAGGAACACGGGCCTACCCCTTTGTACGGCGATGGTTGGTCGGATTGATGGCTCGAAAAACGGTGAGCCAGCCAGAACGATACTCTCGCGCCCGTTTCGAGTATTTGCCGCACCGGCTGCAGGGCTGGGCAACGCGCAAAGAGGGCGGCGCAGCGCCATGAAAGGGGGCCGAACCTCTCAATCCGATGGGCTGACTTCGACTGGCGCTGAATTCAAAAGTTAGGCCTCGCCTCGGAGCGCGCGCGGACCAAGGTGCTGCCTGCAAGCAATAGCGGCGGCCCCTGCCATCGGGATAGACTTCCTGTCAGTAACCGGCTTAGGGAGACATCACTATGAAAGTCACCGGTTTTGATCATATTCAGCTCGCCATGCCGTCGGGCGGCGAAGAGAAGGCCAGGTCTTTCTATGTCCGCCTGCTGGGGCTGACCGAGCTGCTCAAGCCGCCGGAACTCGCATCACGCGGTGGTGCCTGGTTCAGTTGCGGCGCCTTGCAGCTGCACCTTGGCGTCGAACAGGCGTTCCGTCCTGCAAAGAAGGCGCACCCGGCACTGCGCGTGGAAGGCCTGGATGAGCTGCTTGCCGGTCTTCGTGCAGCCGGATTCGAAGTCGTCGATGACACCTCGGTTCCTGGCATCCGGCGCGCGTTCACCGCGGACCCTTTTGGCAATCGAGTCGAGCTGATCGGTTGCGAAGGCGTGGATTAATCTGGACGGGGGCAACCCGGGCGGCCAAGCTCGGAGAAGACAAGGCGGCCTTCCACCTCTGCGGCTACGTCGGCACCTTGGCCTTTCCGCGCTTGGGGTGCTCGCCCTCCCGGCTGTGGCGATCCCTGATGAGGTGACCAGCGAATTCATTTCCACACCAATGTTGGAGGACGCGTCCATCCTGGTGAGCATTGCGGCGAATGACGCTGCAACTGGAGGCGATGCGGTTGCAGCCGCGCTCGCGATGGGGCTGGGACCAATCTGCGCTGATACGTTCAAACGGCGGTGCACGCAGTGGCAGCGCCTGCGGGCGATGGCGGCGACGACACCGGGCAGCGCACTGTAATCGGCTGCGTTCCGCGTTCACAGGCCCGTGGCGACCTTGACGACCGCTGCCACGATCATGGTGGCAGCGATGGCCAGCAGGATCCACAGGAAGGTCCGGCCGCGGGCGCGTCGTTCGGTGCGCGCAGCCGGTGGTTGCGTCGTGCTGTAGCTCAGTCCGGACCCGGGAATCCCGATGGTCGAGGTGATGCCGCGCTTGCCGATGTTCAGGCTGCTACCGCTTCGCTCGTCGCGGCGGTCGACGGCGATCCTTTGTCGATAACCGAGTACTCGTCAGTCGCCATCGGCTCAAAACCTGCCGGCAGCTTGCCTCGGAGTTCGACCAGAATCCGCCGTGCGAACGGCGCTCCGAGACGGTTGATGCGGTGGACGGTCGCGGTGATTGATGTGTCTCGGTTCAGTGCTGCGAGTAGGTCGTTCGCAAGGTATCGCGGCGCCCATCCGAGGGGGACGTAGTCCTTCGATTGCAACTGAACTGCATAATTGGTCACGGGGTTGTTGACCTCGATCGCGACTTGAAGACCTTCTCCGGGTTTGAGTTCTTCGGCGCGCGATTTCGCCGCTGGTGATAGATGCCGAAGACCATGCACGAAGAACCGGAAAGCAATCGTCCCGTCGGGCATCTTCTGGGCCTTGGGGAAGACCTCGAGGCTATCTGTCTGACGCGCGCCTCCGCTCAGAGAGAGGATCTCGATCGGGTCGGCGTGATCCGGGTCCAAATCGAGCCACTGTAGATACTCCGCAAAGTCCTTCCGAGAGGGCTCCAGAACTCGGTTCTTAAACAGAGGAAACAATTCGGCCGATTTGTATCGGCGATCGAGGTCGGGGAAGGCAACGAGCGGGTCGAAGCCGGCCGACGCTTGCGCCCGCCGAGCGCCATTCGTGTACTGGAAGACATAGTTCCCCCGATCGGCCGTTGCGTCCAGCCGACCGATTGGGAACCATGCCCGGGCAGACGGTGCCTGCCAAGCGATGAAGAGCGTGCTCATCTCAATGTCCCGACTAAAATGCCCCTGGCATATAAGACCATTGCTCCGGCGAACTGCTTTGCCACAGCCGACGCCCGATCCTCGGGCAACGATGAAATGATCTGCGAGATGGTCGCGGGTGACAGCTTCGCGACTCTCTCAAGTGGATCTTGAAAATACTCTGGATACGCCCTTGCGGCTGCCGGACCAGACGAAGCGGGTTCTCGCTGCGCGATGCGGTTGGTTTCCGATAGATCCCGCCGCGGCCACGATTGACATATCGGATGACCTGGTCGCCGGCAAGCAACGCGGCCCTCTTCGAGTCTTGGAACTCGCGGCCAAGAGAGGACGCATGATCGAAGCTGGGAGCGACGCTGACCCTAGCTGTGATCGGGTCCAGCTCAATCAAGAGCTTCAGCCCCCAGTTCTCGTGATGACGATCGGTGTTCCCAATTAGGGCGTCCAAGACTAGATAGCTTGCGAGGTGCTTGAGGGCGGCTTCCGCGAGCACAGGAGGTAGGATTCTGGCGATTGCCCGTCGGATGCTGGCGATCGTGTGGTCTGACTGGCGAAACGTCTTGGCGACATCGTAGTTCTTGGCAGACCCGGACAGAAGCTCGTTCCCATGGACCAGTGCTTCGCCAGCGTCGACGTCGATGAAATTGAGCGACATGCAACCTCGGCGGCCTTCGCACTCGGCGAGTTCGACAATCGCCGCGGGGATGCAGAGTTCCTTCGCCAGTTCGGCGCCGGCCTTCTCTGCCCAATCTTCGCCGGTGCCTGGGCGGGCCTCCTTGAACAGCCAGCGTTGACCATCCAGGTACACCCAGAACTTCGGCTTGCTTCCCAACTGCTCGGTATCGTCGCGGGCGTCACCGGGGATTTGGAGGATGTTGTAGGTGGTCACACCTTGATTGTGCGTCAGCGCAGCGCCGGAACGCTGCGCACTATCGCGTGTTCCCGGTAGCCAGAGCCGACCGGGAACACTGACCGGTACCGATCTCGCCTAACCCCTGCAGATTTACCCCACCAGCCACCCCACCGATGCGCGGATGCCACGGAAACCCGCATGGATGTTAGGTTTCTACATTCTGCATCGGGAAGTGAGGTGGTTTCCGGACGGGTCCAATGGCAGGTTTTTTCAAAACCTGGCAGATACGCCACCGCCGCAGGAACAAACAGCATCATCCCGATGTCGGTTCAGCCGATGGCCATGGCGAGGAATGTGCAGGGCAGCATGCCGAAGTCCCAGGCCCGGATCAGCGACGTCACACCGTGCCGCTGAGCCCACCGAATTCGCGCGGGCGAACCGCACCGCTCTCGAACGCCGTCTGCACCGCGTGCTCGATCGCGCGCGCCCCGTCGGTCAGCGCCGGGTCGGCATAAAGCGCGGCCAGCCAGTCGAGCCGGGCCACGCTCGTATCGGGCGCACGCCTGCGTACAGGTCGAGCGCGAATCGCAGGTCGAGCTGCGGAATGATCTCGGTGCCGTCGGCGCCGCACACCTCCGGCAGGCCCATCGCGCCGAACAGGATGGCATCCGCCGCGCGGCACGCGGCGAGCGTTGCTTCGGGCAACGCGACGCCGCTGTCCAGATAATGCTGCGCGCCCGCCGGATGAGTGACTGCGTCGAAGCGCCGGCCGATGCGCTGGCCCACTGAGCGCAGCAGCGCCAACGCTGCCGCGCTGACCTCGCGGCCGATGCCATCACCCGGCAGTACCGCGATGGCATAGGTTTTCTGGCTCATGGTTGCCTCACCGTTGCAGGCGTCTGAAGCGATCGCGGTGCGACGCCTGCCGCGGGCATTTGGAGTTTGGCCAAGTTGTGACGTGAACCAGGCGGCTACTTTTTCGGGAGTTGAATGATCCGAGCGCTCTCAGGCGCCGCCTGTTGAGCGGTCTTGAGCTTTCGCAGGAAGCCCGGCGCGACCGTCCAGTGCTGCCCTGCTTCGGTGATGACCGTGACCGACTTTCGGTTGTACTTGGTGATGACGCCGAAGAGCACAGGATAGCCGTCGGGCTGGAATGAAACGCGCTCACCGAGGCTGAACGCCAGCATGGACGCGTGCGCACGCATTTGCTGCAGTAACTTCAACCGAGCGACGATTCGATTGTTCAGATCGACCAGTTCAGGCTCAGTCAGTTTGTCGATGTCAATTGCCATGGTTGCCGGTCCTTGTTCGTGTCGACGGTTTGCGCGCCGCCCTGCCGAGAGCGGCTTCTGCCCACTTGTTAAGGCTGGTGCCGCTGCGGGCAGCCGCCTTCAGCGCAGCGGAATGTATGGCAGGCGAGATGCGCAGCATGACTTTGCCGCTTGCCGGCGTTTCTGGCGCCGAAGCAAGTACCTTCGACGCAGCAACATAGTCTTCGATGCTGGCGTGGAAGTTGGACTCAAACTCTGCTACCGACCCGCCGTGGAAGGAAATGATGTCGTCAATGTCGAGGACGCGTCCAACAATGACCTTGTCCTCAGTGTCGAAGACCATGCTCGTCGTATAGCCCTCGTAGGACATGGAATTGATCATGGCTTGACTGCCATTTTCTCGAAGAGCTCTCTAATGGCTAAGACACGGTAGCGCAGCGCGCCGTTGCCTGGATTTGGCCGATGGAGTGTCATCTTCCGGCCATTGAACGCAACGGTGACGCAAGCGCTTGCACCGTCAACGATGCAGCAACCTGCAGCCTTCAGCAGCGACACGATTTGCGGCCACTCGACAGTGCCATTGACGGGGTCAGCGAGTATCTTCTCGAGAGTCTTGCGGTGGCTTGCGTTCACAGAAAAGATGATAGCGTTTCAAGAGAAACGTGCAATCACATGGCCAACGAGCACTTCGGCTGTGGCCATCTTGGGGGAAACTTCAATATGAAAGTCACCAGCATTGATCATGTTCAACTCGCCATGCCGTCGGGTGGCATAGAGAGCGCCAGGTCTTTCTATGGCCGTCTGCTGGGGTTGCGTGAACTGCCCAAGCCGCCGGAAAGAGGCCAGCCCTCCGTCTCTTGAAGATGCGACTTCACCGCCGCCGATCGAGCCCGAGTGGCGCATGGCGGTTCGATAGATGAGCCCAGTTCGGCGCAATGTTTTCCCCAGCCGGGCCGCCGGCTGCGCCGAGGCGCGCCGTGTGTTCAAGCCCGCCGGGCACTTTGTCTTCGAGGTCTGGGACCGCTTAGAAGATAGCACGTTTGCCTGCGACGTCACCGACGCCGCCGCCGCGTTGCTGTTCAACAGCGAAGAACGCCTCGATGGCGCTGACGACCTCGCGGGGGCGGCTGCCGCTGAACTTGAAAAATTCACAACTCGAACCTGTCGACTGGGCAGGACAGCGGCATGATTTTTACTCGTCCGGATATCGTCAAGTGCTTGGTCTGCAAAAAAGTAGAGCTCAATGACAGGCATCGACTAACGGGGGTGTTCCGGGCGCACGACAAAGTCTGACGCACGCGCGTGCGGCCGGCTCAGCCAAGCCGGCCGTTCCGTGCTCACGACTTGCCTGCCGCGGGCTCGGTCGAGGTCGCCAAACAGCTCGGTGACAAAGTCGATGAACACCCGAGCGCGCGGATTGCGCCGCGCGTTGGCGCTGTAAAGCAGGTTGACCGGCACAGCCTCGGTCGACTCCCAGTCCGTCAAAGCCCGCACCAGCACGCCGGACGTCAGGTGCGACAGGTTGGTCCAGTCTAGGAGGCGCATGACGCCGTGGCCGGCCAGCCCGAGTTCGATCACCAGGTCGCGGTGCGAATTGCTCGTCGTGAGCCAGCCGCGCGCGAGCACCGTCTCCTGCTCCGCCTCCCGGGCGAAGCTCCACGCGTCCATCACCGCGCCTTCGGCACTGCGAATCAACAGGCACACGTGCTGTTCCAGATCCTTCGGCCGCTGCGGCATGCCGTGTGCGGCCCAGTAGGCTGGCGAAGCCACCACAATGAAGCGCCCCGCTGCGATGCGGCGGCACACCAGGTCCGGGGCTTTCGGCCAGCCCAGGACGAGCATCACGTCGACGCCAGTCATCTGCGCTTCGGTCGCCTGCTGGAAGTCGCGGACGTCGAGTGCGATGTCGGGATAGCGGGCGTGAAAGCGCGGCAGTGCAGCGGCGAGACCGCCGCGAGCGATGACGTGCTGGACGCCGACGACCAGCGTTCCCTTGAGCCGCACAGCCTGCGCGCGCGCCTGCTCGTCGGCGTCAGCGAGCTGGGCCAGCGCCGGCGCGCAGGCGTCGAGATAGCTCGCGCCACCGGCCGTCAGCGTGAGGCCCCGCACGGTGCGTTCGAACAGTTGCACGCCGAGCTGCTTTTCGAGCGCATTGATCATCTTGGCCACCGCCGGCACGCTGACATCGAGCGCGCGTGCCGCTCCCGAGAAACTTTTCTCGGCGGCCGCCGCCGCCAGGTAATGCAAGGCACGAAGCTTGTCCATCGAAGTTCCTTTGCGACGCAGCTTGAACCGATGGTTGCAGCCGTCTGTATTGCAGCGAGTATTCCACTTCGGCGGTCCGCGTACTAGAGTTGTCCGGTAGTCAGCTCGTCTGGCAACCCATGCTCAGGAGAATCCAATGAACCGACGCACTGCCTTGCTGGCGTCCGCATTCGCGGTGGCGACCCACCCATCTGCATTCGCGGTCGACGCAGCATGGCCCGCCAGGCCGGTGCGCATCATCGTGACGCGTCCGGCCGGCGGTGTGCCCGACGTTCGCGCCCGCTGGCTGGCGAATCGGCTGATGCCCGCGCTCGGGCAAAGCGTGGTCGTGGAGAACAAGCCTGGCGCCGGCGGCAACATCGGCACCGCGATCGGCGCACGAAGCGCACCCGACGGCTACACCTTGACCATCATTCATCAGGGCACGATGACGATCAACCCGCACCTCTACAGCCGCCTGGGCTATGACCCGCTTGCCGACTTCACGCCGATCACCCAACTGGGAACCGGCCCGCTGCTGCTCGCCGTCAATCTCGAGGTTCCCGCCGCCACCGTCGCCGAACTCGTTCAATTGGCCAAGGCAAGGCCTGGTCAGTTGAACTTCGGCTCGCCCGGTATCGGCACGCCGCCCCACCTTGCGGGAGAGCTGTTCAAACGCGTGGCCGGCATTGATGTCGTGCATGTGCCGTACAACGGCGGGCAGTCGGCGACCGGTCTGCTCAGTGGCCAAGTGAGCTTCATGATCGAGGGCCTGAGCGTGCAGTTGCCGCTGGTCAAGGCTGGCCGCTTGCGCCCGCTCGCGGTGACGGGGTCACGGCGAGTGGCGTCGCTGCCCGACGTGCCGACAATGGCGGAGGCCGGGTTGCCTGCGTATGAGCATATCGGCTGGGTCGGTATCGCCGCACCAGCGGCCACGCCCAAGCCCGTCATCGACCGGCTTTACAACGAGATCAGCAAGGTGCTGGCGACCGCCGAAGCCCAAGACTGGTTTCGTGCGACAGGGGCGGAGCCGCTCGGTGATGCGCCCGAGGCGTTTGCGATGGCCATCCGCGCCGAGCATGCCAAGTGGGGCAAGGTAATTCGCGAGGCGGGCATCCGCATCGAATAGCGCCCGCACATGCAATCGCAACAAC
>JAYVOV010000097.1:0-9366 GCA_043757735.1 Burkholderiaceae bacterium | reverse complement strand
AGCAAGCCTTCCTGCTCGGAATCAGCCGCATAAAACTGGAGAGAGAGCGCACCCACGAGATGGCCCTCGCGGGTGATGAATCGGCCGCCCGACGGCAGTTCGGCGCGCCGCGCCAATGCCTCGTCCAGCGTGGCCGCCGCCCAGCAGCCAGTCAACCATTCACCCAGCAGCGACTGCAGCCCGGACTCGGTGGCGCGAACCACCTCGAGCAGGGGTCTCAGTCCGGGTGCGGCGGGGGGCGCAGGAGCCAGCACCTTTGGCGAAAAGAACGCCACCTTGGCCGGCGGGGCATCGCCTGCCAGCGCAGCAACCGTCTCCAATCGACCGATTTCGAGGGCCTCGACGCGTTCGCGCAGCACGGACTCGATCGCGGTTTCCCAGCCCTCTTGGATGCGCAGCCGCTGCCACAGGCGAGCCAGCGATCGCAAGCCATGCTTGTCCAGCCAGGGACCGATCCGGGCCTGACTCTGAGCACGTTCCTGCAGCTGGCGCAAAGCGGTGATGCGCGCCTCGATCAGGGTGACCTTGGTCTCGGCCGCGCGCAGCGTCTGCTGCGCCGGCCCGCGCGCGACTTCAGCGGCGCGCCACGCCTCGTCGGTGGCCACCTGCTCCGCGCCGCTGGCATGTTCGATCTCCTCGGCGATCGCCACCGCCTCACGCATCGCGATCAGATCGACTTCGGGCGGCGCCTGGACCTGGGCCACTTCCGCCTGCAGGCGATCGTGGCGCCGCTGTGCTTGAGCCAGCGTTTTCTCGGCCGCGCGCTGCCGGGTCGCCGAGAGCTCGATGGCCTGGCGGGTCTGCAGGGCGGCCGCTCGAGCTTCGTCCTGGCGGACGCGCCCGTCGCGACTGTCCGCCGCCAGGGCTGGCGTGGCGTCGGACAGCATCAGCACCCGCTCGGTGAGCGCATCGGCGCGGCCCTGCGCCGCTTCGCGCGTTGCGCGGGCAGCCTCGACATCATGGCGCGCCTGTTCCCGGTCTTCGCGGGCGCGCCGCTCCTGCTCGGCCAGCGAGCCGATCCGTTCGCCGAGCTGCCCCTGTGATTCGACGACGTGACGGATCTCGGACTCGAGCCGCGCCATCTCGGCATTGGCGTCGTAGAAACGGGCCTGGGCGGTGTGCACCTCGTCGCCGGCTCCGTAGTGCGCACTGCGCAGGGTCTCGATCTCGGACTCGAGCGTCCGCAGCCCGGCAAGGGAACCTTCCAGCGTGTTCTGGGCGAGGCCCGACTCGGCCAGCCAGCGTTGCTGCTCGGTCTGGGCCTCGTCGCGGCGAACCAGCCACAGCATGTGCTGCTTGTATTCGCGTTCGGACTCATAACCGCGGTACTGCTGGGCGATCTCGGCCTGCCGGGCGAGTTTTTCGATCTGGCCGCCGAGTTCGCGGCAGATGTCGTCGACGCGGTTCAGGTTTTCACGCGTGTCAGAGAGCCGGTTTTCGGTTTCACGCCGGCGCTCCTTGTACTTCGAGATGCCGGCTGCTTCTTCGAGAAAGACGCGCAGGTCTTCGGGGCGTGCCTCGATGATGCGCGAGATCATGCCCTGGCCGATGATCGCGTAGGCGCGTGGCCCGAGCCCTGTTCCCAGGAACAGGTCGTGCACATCTTTTCGGCGTACCGCCTGGTTGTTGATCCAGTAGCTGGACTGACCGTCGCGGGTCAGCACGCGTTTTACTGCCAGTTCGGCGAAGGTTCCCCAGTGGCCACCGATGCGCCCCAGGCTGTTGTCGAAGACCAGTTCAACGGACGCCCGCGAAGCAGGCTTGCGCTCGGACGAGCCCGAAAAGATGACGTCTTGCATCGATTCGCCTCGCAGTTCGGAGGCTTTCGATTCACCCAGCACCCAGCGCACCGCGTCGATGATGTTCGATTTGCCGCAACCGTTCGGGCCGACTACGCCGACGCGCTGGCCTGGCACCTCGAACGCGGTGGCATCCACGAAAGACTTGAAACCGGACAACTTGATCAGTTTGAGTCGCACGCGCGAAAACCTCTAGGAACCTAGCGATAGGCACGACAGAAATGCGAAAAGCCGCGGTGGCGGCTTGGGCCCACCTATAATATCACCCGCTATACAGCGCCCCGCCAGCCCACCACGGACCCGCCGAAACGCCTCGGAGTCCCTTCCGAGGTCATCCAGAGCGGGGCTTTCGCTTTCCAGCGCTTTTCCAGTCCGGCCGATCCATGCCCTCCCACCCGCCAAAAACTCAGACCCAGATCCAAACCCAAACCCAGATCCTCGAAACCTTCCCGAACCCCAATTCTGCACGCGACTATCTCGTGCACATGGAAGTGCCCGAGTTCACCTGCCTTTGCCCGCTCACCGGTCAACCGGACTTCGCCACTTTCGTGATCGACTACGTGCCAGACAAGCGCAATGTCGAGTTGAAGAGTCTCAAGTTGTATATGTGGTCGTATCGAAACGAAGGCGCCTTCCACGAAGCGGTGACCAATCGCATTCTGGACGATCTGGTCACAGCGACTTCACCGCGTTACCTCAAGGTCACGGCCCGCTGGTACGTGCGCGGCGGAATCTTCACCAATGTGGTTGTTGATCACCGCAAGCGGGGCTGGAAGCCAGCGCCAAAAATTGAACTCGAGAACTTCGAGAAAAACTCGAACATTAAATAATTATATAATAGTAATCAGTAGGTTGGAGGTATTTTTGAATCCAAGACTTGAATCTCTGAAAGCCTATCCCTTCGAGCGCCTGAAAAAGCTGCTCGCGGGCGTCGAGCCGACGCCCGCGATGGCCGCGCTCAATTTGTCGATCGGCGAACCCAAGCACCCCACCCCGGCGCTGATCACCGACGCCTACACAAGTGCGCTGAGTGGTCTGGCCACGTACCCAGCCACTGCCGGCACGCCCGAACTGCGCAAAGCGATCGCGAACTGGCTGATCCGCCGGCATGGTCTGACGGCGCTGAACGCCCAAACCGAGACACTGCCCATCAACGGCAGCCGCGAGGCCCTGTTTGCGTTTGCCCAGACCGTCATCGATCCGGGCGCCGCGGCGCTGGTAGTTTGCCCGAACCCTTTCTATCAAATCTATGAAGGCGCGGCGCTGCTGGCAGGCGCAACACCCTGGTATGTCGACCAGAGCCCGGCCAGCGGCTATCGCTGCGACTGGTCGGCGGTGCCCGACGCCGTTTGGCAGCGCACGCAACTGGTCTATGTCTGCTCGCCGGGCAACCCCACCGGGGCGGTGATGACCCAGGCCGAATGGCAGACGCTGTTCGAACTCTCCGACCGCCATGGTTTCTGCATTGCCGCCGACGAATGTTATTCGGAGATCTATTTCGACGAGGCCCATCCGCCGCTGGGCGCGCTGGCGGCCGCCGCCGCCGCCGGGCGCAACGACTTTCGGCGCCTGGCGGTATTTGGCAGCCTGTCGAAACGCTCCAACGTGCCGGGCATGCGTTCGGGCTACATTGCCGGCGACGCCAGGCTGCTGGCAGCGTTTCTCCTGTACCGCACTTATCATGGCAGCGCGATGAGCCCGCCGGTGCAGCAGGCCTCGATCGCCGCCTGGCAGGACGAAACTCATGTCATTGACAATCGCCGCCAGTATCGCGAGAAGTTCGATGCGCTCTTGCCCATCCTGGCCCCGGTCCTGACCGTGGAACGGCCACAGGCCGGATTCTATTTCTGGGCAGCGGTACCGGGTGGCGACGACACTGTCTTCGTGCGCGAACTCTACCGTCAATATAATGTCCTGACCCTGCCGGGCAGCTACCTGGCCCGCGACACGCCAGCCGGCGGCAATCCGGGCCGCGGCCATGTCCGGCTGGCGCTGGTCGAGCCGCTGCTGCCGTGTATCGAGGCGGCTCGCCGAATCGCCCGATTCGCCGCCACGCACGCAGCGCGGCAACCCGCCCTCCACTCGAACCCCTGAACCCTTTCAAGAGTCCCGCCCGATGAACTCACTGCAGCAGACGATCGATCAAGCCTGGGAGCAACGCACCGAGCTCTCGCCCAAATCCGCCTCCGCCGAGCTGCGCGACGCGGTCGCCCACGTAGTGGCCGGACTCGACGCCGGCAGCCTGCGGGTGGCCGAAAAATTCCAGGGTGACTGGGTCGTCCATCAATGGATCAAAAAGGCAGTGCTGCTGTCGTTCCGCCTCGAGGACAACGCACCGGTCAGCGCCGGCGGCCTCCAGTTCTATGACAAAGTGGCCACCAAGTTCGCCGATTTCTCCGCCGACGACTTCGCCCGTGGCGGATATCGCGTCGTGCCACCGGCAGTGGCCAGACGCGGCGCGTTCATCGGCCGTAACGTGGTTCTGATGCCCTCCTATGTCAACATCGGGGCCTATGTCGACGAAGGCACCATGGTGGACACCTGGGCAACGGTGGGCTCCTGCGCCCAGATCGGCCGCAATGTCCACCTGTCCGGCGGCGTGGGCATCGGCGGCGTGCTCGAGCCGCTTCAGGCCAACCCCACCATCATCGAGGACAACTGTTTCATCGGCGCGCGGTCTGAAGTCGTCGAAGGTGTGATCGTCGAAGAGAACTCGGTCCTGTCGATGGGTGTTTTCATCAGCCAGAGCACCAAGATCTACGATCGAACGACCGGCGAGATCAGCTACGGCCGGGTGCCCGCCGGTTCGGTGGTCGTGCCCGGATCGATGCCCACCGGCGATGGCCGGGTGAGCCTTTATTGCGCGGTGATCGTCAAGCGAGTCGATGCCCAGACGCGCTCGAAGACCAGTATCAACGAACTGCTGCGCGGCGACTGATCCGCGCGGCGTCAAGCGGGAGAATCATTCAATGGTGATGGACAAGCTGTTCAAGCTGCTGGCCGACAAGAAGGCCTCGGATCTCTTCCTGTCGCCTGGTTCGCCCGCTCACATCAAGATCAACGGGACGAGCATCCCGATCAATCAGCAGAAGCTCGACCCGACCACGGTGGCGTCTCTGGTCAAGGAAATTCTCACCGAACGTCAGTGGCAGGAGTTCGAGGACCGGCGCGAGCTCAACATCGGCTACAGCCTCAAGGACGTCGGCAGCTTCCGGATCAACGTGTTCCAGCAGCGCGGTTCTCCCGCCTGCGTGGTCCGTTACATACCCGGCGATGTGCCGCGCTTCGACAATCTCGGCCTGCCCGAATCCCTGCGCAGTCTGGTGATGGAAAAGCGCGGCTTGGTGCTGGTGGTGGGCTCTACCGGATCCGGTAAGTCGACCACCCTTGCTTCGCTGATCGATTACCGAAATGAACACCGCACCGGGCATATCCTGACCTTCGAGGATCCGATCGAGTTCACCTTCCGGAACAAGCGATCGATCGTGAATCAGCGGCAGGTTGGCACCGATACCGACTCCCTCCAGATCGGGCTCAAAAACGCCATGCGTCAGGCGCCCGACTGCATCCTGATCGGCGAAATCCGCGACATGGAAACAATGTCGGCGGCGGTCGCGTATGCACAGTCAGGCCATCTGGTGCTCTCGACCCTGCACGCCAACAACGCCAACAACGCGCTGAACCGAATCATCAGCTTCTACACGCCTGAGAACCGACGCGTGATGCTGGCAGACCTCTCGGCAACGCTGAAAGCCATTGTTTCGCAGCGCCTGGTGCGTGGCAAGGACGGCAACCGCATGCCCGCGGTCGAACTGCTCCTGAACACCAGGCATGTGGCCGAACTGATTGAAAAAGGCCATCTGAGCGACCTCAAGGATGCGATGGAAAAGAGCCTTGCCCCAGGTTCCCAGACATTCGAACAAGCCCTGCTCGCGATGGTCCAAAACGGCATGATCAGCCGCGAAGACGCGCTGGCAAATGCCGACTCGCCCACCAATCTGCTCTGGCTGCTCGAGAACACCGAGAAGACGGTGGCAGCCGCGGTCAGGCCGGTCGAACCGTCGCCGCCTCAAAGATCGGACGCCGACGGCCCGTCCTTCTCCGAATTCCTGCTCAACATCTGACCGCCGCTTTCACGTCCCATGCCCGCCCTCCTCTTTGGCATCGACAACTGCGACCAATGCCGCAAAGCGCGGCAGTGGCTGCGCAATCAGGGCGTGTCCATCGCGTTCCACGATCTGCGCCGTGACGGGCTTACCGCCCAGATGCTCGAACGCTGGCTCACCCGGGTTCCCTGGGATTCACTGCTCAATCGGCGCGGGCTGGCCTGGCGAAAACTCGCTGAGTCGCAGCGCCGGGAAGTGGTCGATCGCAACAGCCTGATCGATCTTCTGCTGGCCGAACCCCTGCTGGTGAAGCGCCCGGTGCTCGAGGCCGCCGATCGCCTGCTGATCGGCTTTTCAGAAGCGGCGTACAGTTCGGCGTTTTCCCAGCCGAACGGCGCCTCTGCGGCGCCGACGCCCGACGCCTGAGCCGGATCGGCTGGCCCCGAAACTCGTCGGCGCGCTCGCGAGCCGACCCAGGATTGCGCCTCACCCGATGCCAGCTTCCCGCTCGAAACCCTCCGGCCAAACCGGCGCAGCGCGCTCCGGCATGGACGACGATGCCCGATCCGCCGCCCAAGGCGCCGGTCTGCCTGCCAATGCGGCCGACGCATTCCTGCGCAACGTCCCGCCTGAACAGGCCGAGGCCGCCGCAGGCCTGCGCAGCACCCGCGACCTGATCCGCTGGGCCTGCAGCTGTCTGAGCGCCGCCGGCGTGAGTTACGGCCACGGCACCGACAACGCCCTGGATGAGGCCACTTGGCTGGTCCTGTGGGCTTTGCGCCTGCCGCTGGACAAACCGGAGCCGTTTCTGGACGCGCGGCTCCTGCCCGCCGAGCGGGCCATGGTCACGGCGCTGATCGAACGCCGCTGCACCGAACGCCTGCCAGCGGCCTACCTCACCGGCGAAGCTTGGCTGCGTGGCCTGCGCTTCAAGGCCGATCGCCGGGCGCTCGTGCCACGATCGGTGCTGGTCGAAGCCCTCGATGAATCCCTCGCCGCCTGGCTGCCTGAAGACGAACCCGCCGACATTCTCGATCTGTGCACCGGCGGGGGCAGTATCGCGATCGCCGCCGCCCTGCGCTATGAAGAGGCACATGTCGACGCCACCGATCTGTCGGTCGACGCGCTGGCGCTGGCTGGCGAAAATCTCGCGCACTATGAACTGACGCAGCGCCTGTCGCTCTTTCAGGGTGACCTCTACGACGCACTCGCAGGCCGCCAGTACGGGCTGATCCTGGCCAACCCGCCCTACGTGAACACCGGTTCGATGAGCGCGCTGCCGGCCGAGTTCCGACACGAACCTCAAGGGGCGCTGGCCGGTGGCAGCAACGGGATGGCTCTGGTCGAACGCATCCTGCGCGAAGCGCCCCCACATCTGACCGAGAACGGCGTGCTGGTCGTGGAAATCGGCCACGAAGCCGATCACTTCGAGGCCGCCTTCCCGGCGCTCGAATTCGGCTATGTGCCGGTCTCGGCGGGCGAGCGGATGATCGTCGCGATCAAGAAGCGCGCCATCGAGCAGTGGGCCCGACAATGATCAGACTGCGCCGGGTGAGCTTCGCGCGCGGCGGTCGCCCGCTGATCGAGAACGCCGATGCGGCGATCATGCCGGGCGAACGGATCGCGCTGATCGGCCCCAATGGCTGCGGCAAGTCGACCCTGCTGGGCGCCTTGATGGGCGAAGTCACGCTGGACAGCGGCGACATCGACGCCCCGGCCATGCGCACCGTGCGTCTGGAGCAGCATGTGCCCAGCGGCGACACCCCCGCCTGGAAGTTCGTCGAGATAGCCGACGAAGCACTGGCGGCGGCTCGCGAGCACCTGCGTCGGGCCCAGGCCCGCGACGACGGGATGGCCTTGGCGCATGCCCACGAAGCGCTCGAGATGGCGGGTGATGCCGGCGCCCACGCACGGGTGAAGGAGCTCCTTGCCGGCCTGGGCTTCAGCGAACAAGCCGCCGGGCAGCCGGTCGATTCGCTGTCTGGCGGCTGGCGCATGCGCCTGAACCTGGCGCGAGCCCTGTTCGTGCCCAGCGACCTGCTGCTGCTCGATGAGCCCACCAATCACCTCGATCTCGATGCCATCGTCTGGTTCGAGCGCTGGCTCACGCGCTACCCCGGCACGGTGATCGCGGTTTCGCACGATCGCGACTTCCTGGATCGGATAGCCCAGGCAACGCTGTCGTTCGAGAACAAGAGTCTGATCCGATACGCCGGCGGCTATTCCGCCTGCGAACTGCAGCGGGCGCAGCGCCAGGCCCAGCAGCAGCGCCAGCAGGTCGAGCAGCAGGCCCGGGTCGCGCACCTGTCCGCTTTCATCGAGCGGTTCCGCGCCAAGGCGACCAAGGCCAGGCAGGTGCAGAGCCGCATCAAAGCGCTCGAGAAGCTGGCCGAGATTGCACCCATCCGCATGGAGCGCGGGGCCAGCTTCACGCTTCCAGATCCTGGCGACTCGCCCGATCCACTTATTCTGGCGCGCGATCTGGACGCCGGTTACGAAAACGCGACCATCCTGCGCAAGGTCTCTATGACCATCGAGCGCGGCGCGCGCATCGGGCTGCTCGGGCGCAACGGTGCCGGCAAGAGCACGCTGGTGCGAACGCTCGTGGGCAATCTCGCGCCGCTCGCCGGCGAGTGCCGACCGGCCCGATCCTTGCGGATCGGCTATTTTGCCCAGCACGGCGTCGACGACCTGCGCGACGACGACTCGCCGCTGGCCTTCTTCCAGCGCGAAAGCCCGCAGGCGCGCGAATCCACCCTGCGCGACGAGCTCGGGCGCTTCGGTTTCACCGGCGAAGACGCGGTGCGCCCGATCGGCCCGATGTCAGGTGGCGAAAAGGCGCGCCTGGTGCTCGCCTCGATCGTTCGCACCCGGCCCCACCTGCTGGTGCTCGATGAACCGACCAACCACCTCGACGCTGCCACCCGCGACGCCCTGACTGACGCGCTGGCCGATTTCGATGGCGCCCTGCTGCTGGTGTCTCACGACCGCTACCTGCTGCGCTCCAGCGTCGACCGATTCGTGCTGGTTCACGATGGCCGCGCCGACGAGTTCGACGGCGACCTCGACGACTACCTGAGCTGGCTGCAAAAGGGCGCCGCAGCGGAACGCGCAGCCGATCGCGCAGTTGCGGACGACGCAGCCGCCGATCCGGCCCCGCGTGTCGACCGCAAGGAAGAGCGGCGCCAGGCGGCATTGCGCCGTCAGCAGGCGAACGAACAGCTGCGCCCGCTGGACCGCCAGCTCAAGGCCGCCGAAGAGCGCCTGCAGTCGCTCGATGCCCGGCTGAGCGAGATCGAGCAGGCGCTCGCCGATCCGCAGGCGTACCGCGATACCGAGCGCGCTGCCGCGCTGGGTCGCGAGCGTGCCGCGCTCGCGGCCGAAAAAGAGACGCTGGAATCACAATGGCTGGATTGGGCCGATCAGCGCGAACAACTTCAGCGCGAACTGGCGTGAACGCC